>DCIL01000081.1:0-21908 GCA_002315875.1 Verrucomicrobia bacterium UBA1727
GGGGCGAACGCTCGTCGGCCGCGACAATACGATAGGTCGCGTGGTTGTTGCAACCGGTGCGACGCATTCTCAACTTAACCATTGTTTTTGTTCTCCTTCAGTGGATGAATTTGGCGCGTAGTATATCATAAGGCGCCTCAGCATGCAAGAGGGAATCAGATAAACGAATTCCGCCCCTGTCAATGCTGCACCTTCAAGTATCCGGCATCACCCCCGAAATCGGGCGAAACCGTCAAAATCACACGTCCGTCCGCGCCTTGAGCCGCACTCACGTCTTCCGATGCGACCTCCACCCAGTTCGTCACGCTTCCGTCCGACATGCGCACCCTTTCGCGCAACGCCTCCTTGGCCATCGCCACGGCTGCCGCGCCATCACGCAGTTCGACCGTCAGATAAAAATCGTCCGAATCTGCCGCGGAGAATTCAACGATCTCAAGCTCCGGCGACAGCGTGAAAAGATACGGCGCATACAGAATCGGCGCGAGACGGTACGAGGTATAGGCGAGCGAGCGCTGTGCCGCGGTGGCGGTGGCAAGTCCCCCGGCCTTGGTGAAATCGCGGAACTTCACATACTCGGCCACCGTGGTCACATTGCTGACCGCCTCCGAGTCCGCGGCAAAGCCAAGCTCCACGGACAGTGCCGCGGCAATCGAGTCCTTCTCAGACGGCGCGGCGCTCGTGTTCATCTTCACACTCGCCATCAGCGTTTCAACGGACGCGAATTGCTTGTCGAGCCACGCCATGCGCTCGGTGAGGTAGGTGGTGAACTTCTTAGTGTCCTCCTCGAACCAGCGACGCGTCCATTTCTGCTTGGCGAAATACGACTCATCGGCCCAACGGACGCGATCAGCCGCCGCGGACTCGGCGAGGTAATTGTGACGCGTGGCGATGAGTCCATCATCCCCGAGCACCTCGTTCATCATGAAAGGACGAACCTTGTTCCAATAGATCTCGTATGCCGTGAGGCAGAAATACGGATCATCGAGCCATTCACGATAAAAGTTGGGACGCAGTATCACCTTGACGCCCTGAACCGTATTGGTCTGATCTCCAATCTTGCTCACCTTCCAGCCCTCGGCCCAGGTGCCGACCGCGGCACTTCCGCAGCCCCAGTCGAAGTCCCAAACCGGACCGAACTTCAGCTTCTTGCCGCGGTCCTTGTAGGCGAAGCGGCTCTTGTAACTCGCATCGTTGTTGCCCATCGTCTCCAGCACCAGCCAGTATCCGGCCATCGACTCGATGTCCGCCATCTCAGCGTAATGCTGTCCGTTCGTCCCGTATCCTTTCTTAGAACAGTAGGCGCTTTCGAAGTCCGCCCAGAACTTCTGCATCGTCCCGAACATCCGCGTGCTCGTCTGGGCGAACTCGGGCGTATCGATCATAACTCTGAGACCATAGCCAGTGGTGAACTTCGACTCGTTGTCATACTCGCTGCTGAGCTCGTAGATGTAGCCACCGGAGAAGTCAAGTCCGTCCCCTTCCTCGGTATCCATCCACGAAAGGTCGGTCTCGACGTGTCCCTCGCTTTCGATCGTATCCGACCAATCGAAGACATTGACGCGGTTTGAATCGACTCTGATGTGTTCGCCCAGCAGATAATTGCCGCGGAACTCGCCATTGAAGATGACGTCCACGAACTGCATGTTCATCCTGAGCACGTCCACAGCGTCCGCAAGATCGCCTGCGATCACGTTGCGCTGATAGCATTCGTCGATCCAGTTCGAAAGGAGTACCCAATGCTTGTTCTTACCGTAACCGAAAACGTTCGTCTTCTTGTCGAGTTTGAGTTTATACGGCTTTTTGGGGAATCCCCAGCTCGAATTGCCGCGTCCCTTGATCTCGGTGCGTCCGTTATACTGCTCCTTGAACTCATCATTGCCCTGAATGCGCAGAACCGCGCCTTCGTAATTGGTCTTGACCTGAATGTCGGTTCCATCGTCCGTATCGATATAGACGACCGGCAGGCGGGAGAAGAAGAAATCGTTGGACGAGATGAGTCCCGCGCCATCAACGATTTCGAGCTTCATCCAATGCGCGAGATCGGCAGTGACCGGCTTGTAACTCGTCGCCAGGGAGCGCGGCATCTCTTCATAGACCTTGAGCGGACTGCCGCGAAGCCAACGATAGCCGTACTCCGGTGCAATGCCGAGGAAAGTCGAGACGGCGGGCTCGAGTATCTTGCCGAGACGGGGACGCGACACGTCCAGAGAAACCTCGCCACGCATCACGCCACCGAAGCGATGCATCTCACCATCGGAGAAGTCGAGCAGGAGATCACGCACCGTCACCCGCTCGCTGCCATTGGTGATCGTGACCTCGCCAGCCACCCTGACGACATCGCCGGTCGTTCCCGGCGCCCGCGTTGCCGCGGTACCGACCGCGTCTTCCCAATTCGAGGCGTCGTCCCATCCGCCGGACGCCCCACCGCGCCAGACGAAGACCTCATCTTCCTCGATGCGATCCGCGCCAGAACTCGCGGCAACCTGTCCGATTCCCAAATAGCCGACTTCCGAAACCTCCTTTCCGTTCGCGGACGGAATCGTCGGCATCCACACCTCGCCGGTGGGACACCTGAGCCGCACGTAATCATCACCGATCTTGACCGCGTAGCTGACATATCTCGTACTGCCGATCGTCTTGAGTTCGATGAACCCGTCGATCCATTCGTTCGCCGCGAGGGTGAGATTGTCAGAAACAAGTTCCTTCCAGCCGGCGGCGGACCATCCGAGCAGCTTCGGACATCCCTCGTCCGCCCCCGTCGTCATCACCGCGCCCGCCACGTCGTCCCCCGGCGTTACGTTCGGATCCATCGCAAAGGACTCGACCCGGAAGGTAAAGGCCACGCGGGACGACTTGCCGGCGAGAGACGGATCATCGACCTTGAACGCAAGGTTGGTGATTTCGGAACTGGCGACATCAAGCACAATCCGTTCGCCGTCCGCGGCAGCAATGGCTGACGCCTGATCGGACACCACCCATCTGCCGCCGCTCGCGCCCTTCGTCGAGCCGTCCTGAAGCGTCTCGCCCGCGGCATATCCGTCAAACGACACGCTGAACTTTTGCGACCAAACCGCTTCCGCCAGCGCCACCGGCACCAGCGCCACCGTCAGCAACGATAGTACATTTCTCCTCACAAGCGAACTCCGGTTTCGTCCGATTAACGCACCAAAATCAGCATACCGCGGCGACAAGCGGCCCAGAACTTGCCAATCCGTTTCCAGAGCCACTTCGCCGGCAATCCTTCAGCCGTCGAAAGCTCCCCACCGGACACGGTGCCTGTGACCTCAAGCGCATCGTGACGCGCAGCCGCGCGCGAAAGTCCATCGCCATTAACAAAGGTCGCAACCGCCTGCGATCCGATGACGAGATTGCCGTCGATCGTCAGTTTCTGGATCGTGCCGTTAGCGACCTGGAAGACGAACGAATCACTGACCGTAAGCGCACCGCTCGTCCGAATCGTTCCGCCCTGGCTGGTAACGCTCTTGAGCGTCACATCCTCCGCACCGACATCAAGGGTCGCACCGCTGCCGACTCCGAGTCCGCAGCTCGAGTCCAGCGCCTGCGTCTCCTGCTCCGGCCATTCCGTGCCAGAATTGATCCACTTGTCGCGCAGGTACTTCTCGGTCGCGAGAATCTCCGATTCACTAAGCCGCACTGAATAACCGATGACTTCCGCGACATGCATCATACATCCGCGGCTACCGCTGTAGCTGCCGAGCGTCCAGGTCCTATTCTTGAGATGGTCGCTTGCGGCATGCGCGCCATCCGCCCGCATCACGTAACTGAGCACATCACCGGCATAATCAAACGCGACATCGGTAGTCAACGACTTGTCCGCACCATTTATGCGAACGAGATCCCTGCTGCTATTGAAATAGGTCGGACCACGGACCTGGACCGAATAACCATCACCAGAAGTCCATGTTACTACGTGGATGCCGCGATCCACGCCCTCGGGACCAAAGACGTATTTGTTGGAACACTTGACGGACTTCATCACGAGGAACAAGGTCATGAGATCAACGGCCTTGTTGTTGCCAGAGGCATCACTTGATGCGATCTTACAATTGGCGCTGCTGAAATACACCGAGGGCTTGCCGGAGTTCCAGCCGGTCGGTTTAAAGACGGGACGATACGCTGTGTCCGCAATGTTACGGAAGCACTTGACCGCACAGAGATCATTGGAACGGCAATACCAGCGCAGAAGCTGTCCCGTCTCATTCGTGTAGCTGGGCAAATCCGGCCACGCTGCATCAAGCCAGAAAGCGAGATCGTGAAGCGGCGGCTCGAGATTGCTCGCCTTGATCGTAGTGTCGCCCGTACCCGAGAGTACCATCGTAGCACCGTTACGAAGAACCACTTCGTGCGAACCGGACGGCGTGACATACGTGACATTACCGGTCACGCGGCCGCGGAAAGTGTCCGTTCCACTGACCGTCAACCGCGCGGGAGTGCTCGCGCTGTTGGTGATTACGCCGTCGCCGGACAGCGATGCGACGGTCTGATCGGCACCATTAAGGTCGACAATAGCTCCGGTGGCGATGGAAAGCGCACCATTAGCCGGCAGACACGCCGTCGTCGGCAGCTGACACGCTTCAGCCGAATGCTCGGTGAAGAGTCCGGGATGCCACTTCTTCATGAGATAATTCTCGACCGCCAGATATTCCGGCTTGGTGAGTACACGCTTGAAGGAAATGACCTCGCCAATGTTTCCGGCCCAGGAACGGTCCGCATTGCAGCCGATGTACGCCTTGAAATTCGAGTAGTGATTGTATCCGCCAGCGCCCAAGTAGTGGGACGGAACAAACAGCCCGGCGATATGCGCCGACCCGTCCGCTGACTTGGTCATGCCAGAGTTCCCGCTATTAATTGTTTTGCCGTCAAAACGTCCAAAAGACGCAGTAGGCCAATAATCCTGTTGCGCCGTCCTACCCAAGACGAGATTTCCACCGCTTCCAATGCGCAGGGAGACGTCGCCCGTGCCATAGCCAACCACGGAACCATTGTCATAATTATAGTCGCTATCCGTCTTAAATACGATGAAGAGCGTACGATTCTCGGTCGAGGCATTCGGCGTAAGGCGACTGGACTTCTTGAATCCGCCTTCAGCACCAGAAGTTCCGTCCGCCATGAAACTCATGAATTTCTTGCCGTTAAAGTCCTGAGAGTCGGTCACATAAGTCGGAGCGGGATACGACGTGTCCGTCGTGCTGCCGGTGAAATAGACATCGCCGATCTTCGAATTGATTCGCGTCACCTTACCATCGGAAACGGTCACCGTAGATTCGTCAGAGGGGTCTATCCAGAACGAGACGTCGGACTCATTGAAGAGCGAACCGCCGAGCTTGAGTGTTCCACCCTTCACTGTAGTTCCGCCGGTGTAGGCATTGTTCGTTCCGCAGAGGACGAGCTGGTTGGCGCCTTCCTTAACGAGAGAAAGCTTGGTACCGTCCGTACCGTCCGCAAGTTGTCCCGCCAGCACCGAATAACCGAGATTCGCCGTTGTCAGCGTTACATCGGAATTGGTCGAGGTAAGGGTCGCGTCCTGATCGAGGTAGATGTGATTCGTACGGAGATCGCCGCCGAGCGCGAGTTTCGATCCGTTCTGGACGTATGTAGTGGCAACCCGAGCGGGATGAGTCAACGCCAGATTCGCCTTCTGAAGAATGAGAATACCGGACTTACCGACGAAGTAATTGGTGATTGTCTGATACTTCGAAAGATTGCAGAACGCGAGCCGAGAGTCGGACGCGGCAAGATTGATGTCACCTGAACCCAAGGTGCCATCACCGGACACAGTCAGGACCGTAGCAGCGGCCACCTTGATCGCACCACCGAAGGTGTTGTTGCCATTCGTCAATTCAACGACACTGCCGTTAACCGTGAGTCCGCCGCGGCCGGTTACGGGGCCGGAAAACCTGAGAAGCGCCTTATCGGATGAGCCGACCATCACATCATCTTCGAGAAAGGTCGAGCCGGACTGTTCAAAAAGCTTATACTGCCAACCAGCGCCGCTGACAACGAGCGCGAGCCTGTCACCGCCGCCCGCAAGTCGAAATGTGCAATTGAACTTGTTATTGTTCTTGAGCGTGGACACGCTGAAGTTGAGCACTCCGCCCCAGGCCGGCGAAGCGCTGTCGCAACCGCTCACCGAGATCTCGGCCGTAGAGGCGATCTTATCGGAGGTGATGCCGGCGGAGGACATCGAAGTGCCGCAGAAGCGCAACTTGCCGTCCAACTGGGAATTGTACTGGGAGAAGTTGATCGTCGGACGAGTTCCGTTCGCAGACGCTACCGAAGCGAAAGTAATGCCATCCGTCGGTACGGTCATCGTTCCCGTCACCCTCAGTGTCGTATTTGCATCGATCGCGGGACGCCACACGTAGCCCTCGTTCGTCTCGAACGAAATGTCGCCGGTTTCAATAATCGTATCAGCCGCATCCGTTGGTTCGCCAAATACCTTAGCATTTGCCGGAAGACCTGTGCCGGCTTTCCAACCCTCGGTCGCATCGTAATCAAGGAACGAAATTGCGCGTCCCGAAAGCGAGATCATGCCGCCGTCCGGAGCCGTCACGCTTTCCTTGTCCTTGACGAGGAACTTGCCGCCGGTATAGGTCTTGACGCTCATGATTCCGCCAGTGGTCTTAGTGAACGACTCCGCCGTCAGCGTGCCGTTCGAGACGGACACCTTGCCGTAGCCCTCGCCATTGTTGAGCGTCGCGAGCTTGGTGGTGTCACCCGCCTTCGGAGGTTCGTACGAGAGCGTACCGTATTTGACGTTGACCGGTACGCCGTTCGCACAGAGCGTATCGGTGTTATCGACACCGTTGGTGATTACGAGCGTGCCACAAAGAATGTCGAATGAAGTGAAATCTTTGGGGGACTTCTCAAGCGTAAGACGTCCGACGCCCTTCTTGAGGAGCGGATTCGTGCCCTCACCCTTCATCACGATCGAGGTCTTCGCATAAGCGGTTGGGCTCGTGCGCGCGGTCGAAATCCACGGACAGGGTCCAACGAACTTGATGTCCTGTCCATAGATCCGGTTCGCATACGTCTTGAGGAAGTCAAGTCCCGAAAGCTCCAAGCCGGAAATGTTCTGGTTGTAGTAGTTTTCAGAAACGCCGCGATCGGAAGGCGAGCCATCCATCCCGAAGGTCGCGATACCACCGCCACCCGGAGGCGCATAGACATCCCAAGCATGTGCCGATGCCCAAGACCGCGGCTGCCACGCGTTACTGATCCCATTGATGGCATCTACGCGCTCAGCGCGAGCTGAAAACACTCCAGCCACTACAATGGCGAATACAAACGGTTTACGGTATTTCATCTGGTTACCATTCTAACACAATTTACACACGCGTATAATACCAAAAAAATGGTTTCCCTGTCACTGAAAAACACCGAGGGGCCAGTAGAGCGGATTGCCGTCACAGGACAGGCCCGGCTCGACGGCGACAGAAAGCACATCGCCACCGGCCTCGACATTGAGTCCGAGTCCGAACTGGGTTCCCGCCTTGAGCGCGGTCGGAGTCAGGAAGCGCGGCACCATCTCGATTTCCCAGACGCCACCGTTCGCTTCGGGACGCCAGCTCCACTTGAAATCGCGCACGACCTCGTCGTCGGACGCGGCATTCGTGGTGCCGTCCGCAAACTGCGTGTTCACGGCCTTGAGACGCTTGATCTCCTTGTCCGTGAAAAGATACGAGGAATCGTCCGGCCCGAGCTTCGCGACCTCGAGCTTGCGCGCATTGCCGAGTCCGTCCAGCGAGAAGCGGAGCCGAGGAGCCGCCTTCGCGCCCTTCACCGCAACCTTGAGATGCAGGGCCTTCTTCGACCAGCCGATGCTGGCTTCGGCCTTAAGCGAGCCGGACCCCGAAACGCGATTGGTTATAGGAAGCGTTGCGGACTTCGAAAAGTCCGCCCCGTCACCCAAGAACGGCACGTCGAACCTGACCTCGCGGTACTTACGGTCTAAGTCCGCGGCAAAATCGCCCTTGGATTCCTCAAGCGCCTTCAAAAGTGCCGCGGGATCTCCGCTGCGCACGAAGATCGGAGCGGACGTAAGCGGCACGAGCGAATAGCCGTCGGCATTCCGCTTCGCCTTGCGCTCGTTGCCCATCAGATCAAAGAAGCGCGCGTCGGACGGCAGCTTCATCTCGAGGACGGGACTCTTCTTCACGCCGTTCTCGAGGTCAATGCTGCTCGACCACACCGCCATCACGCCGTCCGTGGCCGTGGGGGTGGGACGATACACGTAACCCAAGACATCCTTGTGGGGACGAGCCGAGCCGACATAGCGCGGATCGGGGAGGAGACGTCCGATAACGTTGACGACCATCGGCCAGACGTAGGGCTGGGCATCGATGTCGAAGTAGAGCCAGCGCTGCCAGGTGTGGGTGATGCCGAGACGCGGCCAGCGCTTGAGGTCCATCAGATAGATTCGCGCGATCGTGCCCGCGTGCACGAATTCGCGATTGCCGAACGCGGCGGAAGGAATCGTGCCTTCGTAGCTGTCGCTCCAGTCCCCGGCCAGCCAGGAGGGGATGTACATCGGCAGCATGTTGCTCGACTCGGTGAAGAAGATCGGCGTGGTGTCGGGATAGCCGTACTTCGCGATGAGATCGCAGAGCGCCTGAGCGTTCTCTTCACGGTCCGCGAACGAGCCGAGGCGTCCCGCGCCGTCCATCGCCCAGTACATGTGCACCGAGAAGAAGTCATAGCGGAAATTGTGCTTTGCCGCGGTCTTCATGTAATTCTCCATCACCGTACGGCAGTTGCCTTCGTTGAAGCTGCAGGTTCCGTGGGTGGGTCCGTACATCAGCTTCATGCCGCGCTCGTCAAAGGCGCGCTTGAGTCCCTTCCAGCAGGCGTACTGCCGCTGGAAGTATTCGTCAAACTTGCCGGCCTTGATGAGCGGATCGCCAAGCTCCTCCTCATTGCCGAAGCACCAGTAGACATCGTCCTTATAGCAGTCCATACCCGCCTTGTACGACAGTTCCTCGATGGTCTTGAGGATGCGCGCGGTATCGTTGGAATAGGCCGCCCAGCCGGGCTTGCGCCAGCCGAAGTTCTTGGGATCGTACTTCGGCATCTCGGTGCAGGAGAAGATGTGGACGCGGTTGATCATGTTGAGTCCGCGGTAGAGCTCGGCCTGCGGACCCGTGACGTACTCGCTGTTGCGCGCCCAGCTGGTGGCGCCGATGCCGTAGTCCTTCATGCGCTCGTAGGCGATCTTGTAGCGCGACGACGAGCTGAAGAAGTTGAAATGCGCGAAGAAGTGCGAAAGCGGATGCGCCGTGCCGAGCGGATCGATCACCATCATGCGCTGGTAATCCGTCCATTGCCGAGTCGCCGCGGCGAAATCGGTACGGAGAACGAAGACGCCGGCACCGAGACGGGACGCTTCGAAATCGAGGGGCAGCTCGCCGAGACCGTCCGCTCCGAGCTTGAAGGAAAGCTTCCGTTCGAAGACCTTCTCCTGATAGTAGTTGAGAAGCGTCACCTTGACCGTGCCGTCGAGTCCGGCGGACCCGGTGAGAGCGAGCTTCGCACCGATCGGATCGCCGAGATGGAGGTAGTTGTAGGGCGCGGCAGTTACGAGCTTGCCGTAGACGGGATCGTCATCGAAGTCGGTGGCGGTGTCCCCTTCCTCGACCTGCAAGCCGTCCACCCAGATCCAGCCGTCACCCCATCCGCTAAAGTTGATGGTAACGCCGCCCTCGTCGGGAATGAACCTGAACGAATACCGCTTCCAGTCGCCACCGTTCTTGAGCGCTTCCCAAAGCGAATGGCGTTTGTCGCCGGGAACGGTTTTGATCTTGTTCTGCTTCGCGACCGGCTGGGGCGAGCAGCCGAGCGTCATCACGCCCTTACCGGGGTTCGCCATGCCCTTCGCCCAGATCGAGGCCGTATGGACGACCCCCGCCCGAAGCGACATCGGCGCCGTGCGGAATCCCTCGCACTTGCCGTCTCCGTTCACGCGGTACTTGACGCACTTATGTCCGAGCTTGCCGCCCTCGACAATCTCCTGCTGCGGCGCGTCATTGAGTTTCTTCACGCTCTCCATGCGCCAGCCGCTGAACATCCATCCGGAATAGAACCAGCCCTTGAAGCCCTGCTCGAAACTGCCGTTCATGACGCGGTTCCTGCCGGCCTTGACGGGAACATGCACCGCGTCCGTCTGCCAGAAGTCGATCTCGCCTTCCTTCGGCGGGGCCTTGATGGCGGGGGCGGACGATTCATGGAAGTCGACCTTGATCGTGCCGCGGCGCTGCTTAGGCCACCAGATGACGAGCGTCGAACCGTCCTTGTTAGGCGCGACCCATCCGAAGTTGAAGCCGAAGTCAATCGTGATGCGCTTGGTGGGATCGTCCGGCTCGAGCTCGACAATCGAAGTGCCCTTCACCGCCTTGAACTTGACGCCCTTGGCAATCGTCAGCTGCAGCTGGTGTTCACTCGTCGGCGCCTCGAGGCCGAGATCATAGCGAAGCGACACCTTGCCCTCGCCAGCAGGCTGCGCGGCATAGGCGCAGACGAAGTCGTTGCTCGCGCACGGATACTTGCGCTTCCAGCCGAGACGCTTCTTCTCGACGTCCACGAGCTGCGTATCGTTGGAAGTCGGGATGTTCATCCAGAAATGCTGCTTCGGCAATTGGAAGAAAAGGCGCGCGAGATGGTGCTTGCCGAGCACGGCGGGCGAGGACTTGCCGGCGTAGAAACCGATGCGGCCGAAGCCGGACGCACCATTGCCCTTGAGACGATGGTCCTCGCCACTGAGCAGCATGGACTTGTCGCCCGCGGCGAATTCGGTCCAGCGGTACTGCTCGGCGGTGGGACGGAACCGATCGCGGCGATAGGTCCAGCTGAGCAGATCGACCGGTTGCCGCTGAGGAGCGGAAAGCGCGAACGGGGCGCGGGACTCGGGAAGAAGCGGAAGTTCCGCGGCGAAAACAGATACGGACGAAAGCGCTGCCAGCGCAATGACGAGAGAGTGTTTCATAGCTACGACGTATTATACCAAAAAAGAGTATAATACGCGGCATGAGATACCTCTCTGTACTTTGGCTTCACAAACCGCTGCCAAGCGATGACAAGACGGTGCCCGTTGTTGAATACGGACTTTCCGATGCCTTCCGGGCGTTCTGTCTCGAAGCTTTCAACGTGCGTATGCCGCTTGAGTATCCACCGCTCCGGCTGCGCACGATCAGTTCGGCCGAAGATCTGCCGCGCACGCTATTCGCGAACGGCACGCCGAAGGACGGGCTCACGGAGTTCGGATGCGACACCTGCCTTTTGTTCGTGGACGATCTGCTGGTCTCGGAAAACGTAGGTGATCTGCCGCTCAAGGAATGGCTCAAGCTCTACCTGCCAGCGCTGCCGAAGGTCGTGGTGACCTGGCCGGGACACGCCCCCGTGACACTGCCCCAGCGACGCTGGACGAAAAAGCCGATGTCGGTACTGCGCAATCCATCGCGCTATCACGAGCGACTCGTCCATCTCTTCAAATCCTTCTGGCAGCCGCGCTTCTGGTCCGCTCTCAAGCAATACGTCCAGACGAAGGCCGGCAACAACTGGCACACGCCGGGACACAACAGCGGCAACGCCTTCGCAAGCTCTCCCTTTCTGCTCGGTTTCCATGAGGCGTTCGGTTCGATGATCTTCCGATCCGACCTCTCCGTATCGGTGGAATCGCTTGGCGATCTTTCGAGTCCCGAAGCGCACACCCCGCTTTCCGAAGCGCAGAAGCTTTCGTCCGAAATCTTCGGCACCGCCCTCAGCTGCTATGTCACCAACGGCACCTCGACCTCGAACAAAGCGATGCTGATGACGCTGCTCAAGCCGGGCGAAACCGTACTCGTAGACCGCAACTGCCACAAAAGCGTCCATCACGCCGTCGTCACCTCGGGTGCAGTCCCACGCTATCTGCCGAGCCGCTGGAACGCACGACTCGGCGCCTGGGGACCGGTCTCGCTGTCCGACATCACCCGCGAGCTTGAGAACGCAACGGTGCGTCCACGGCTTCTCATCCTCACGACCTGCACCTACGAAGGCGTACTGTATCCGGTGTGGGAAATCGCGCGGCTTTGCGAAAAGTACGGAGTCCTGTTCTATGCGGACGAGGCCTGGGCGGCGTATCTCAATTTCCATCCGTTCTACACCCATGTCGATCCGGAAACAGGCATCACACACCGCTACAACGCCGTCAGCGAACGAAGCGGAGCCCATTTCTCCGCGCAATCCACCCACAAGACGCTCGCGGCATTTTCGCAGGCCTCGATGATTCAGGTCTCGACGCGCTTCAAGGCGCTGCTCGAAAGCGATGCCTCACCGCAGTTTCGCTGGCTCCGCAGACGTTTCTCGCTGCACGGCCACGGATCCTGGGAAAAATTCACGCACGACCTGCGCGAGTTCCTCAGATACTGGCATTCGACCTCGCCTCACTATCCGTTCCTGGCGACACTGGACATCGCCGGCGTGCAGATGCGACTTGAAGGTATGAAGCTTCTCGACGAGCGCCTCAAGTGGGTGGCGCAATTCCGACGGCGGGTCGCGGCGGAATGCCGCAAGAGCGAGGACGAATGTTTCGCATCGCTTCATGAGATCGCAGGCGGCGGTGCCGACTGGACGCAGAACGGATACCTCAGGGATCCGCTCAAGATAGTGCTGATGCTCAAGAGCGCGAACGACTGCCGCAATTTCAAGAGTGCCCTCAAGAAGGCGCACATCCAATGGGAGAAATCAACCTCGACTACGATTCTCTTCCTGGTGACGTCCGGCACGGTCGAGAACAACTTCGAGGACCTCTTCCGCGTCTGCCGGATGAACCGTTCGCTCATCGGCAGGCCGTCCCTGGCCCACGCGAACAACACCGTCAATCAGGCGGTTTCGGGACAACCCGTGGTGCTTCCTCACGACGCGGCGCTTTGCGATGGAGAGTTGCTTCCCATAGAAGATACGGTCGGGCGCATCGCCTCGCAGTTTCTCGTGCCGTATCCTCCGGGAATCCCGGTTTTCATTCCCGGTCTCAAGATCACCGAAGCGATGGTCAAGCTGATCAAAGACGTCATCGAGAACGAAGGACCCAGCGCCGTTCACGGCCTCTTCTGCCGCGGAGGTCACGCGCCTTACTTCGTGGAGGTACTGAACCTCAACGAAGAGCGCCGCCTGAAGGCATAACCTTGGTCCAGCCCTTCTCTGTGGTTTTGCGCCAAGGTGTTGCGATGCTGTCGCCTGCGCGGCCGAAGGCATTGATCGGACGCACGACGAACCGCACTTCGCTGGAATAGCGGGTAAAGCCCTGGAACGGAATCTCATCGATCGAAAAGACGCATTTCACGGGCTTGTTGTCGCGCTCTGGCGGCAGCATGATACCGGATGAAAACACGCGCTTGGTGGAAACGACGCGCGTGAAATCGAAAATGCGTTCTTCGAGGATGACCTCATAGTCAAACGCACGCACGGGACTCGTCAGCACCGGAAAAGTCACCGCACACTGAAGCGTCTCTCGTCCAAGCCGATTCTTGCCCGGAGCGAAGTCGCTGACACTGACAGCAGTACCCGCGGCGAACTGGGGAATGGGCATCGTCCGCATACGATGCGTGTAATTGTAGGGACGCGACGCGCGCGCGCCGAGCGGCACCACCCAATCCTCGCCGAGCGAACGGCCAGAGGCAAGGTCGCGCCGTTCGAAAACCACGCGATCGGCATAGACGGACACGAAAAGTCCCTGCAGAACCGCCGCCCCCGTAGCCCTGAAGGACGGCATCTGCTTGATCGGACGATCCGGCACCTTGCGTCCCACATTCTCACGCCCGTTCCGAACCCCGGGACGTACCAGCGAAGAGGCGCCAACCGATGTGAACGATGTCTGACAGATCATCTGCTCGTCGGTAAGCGACATGTGGGAATGTCCGCAAATCGCAATGGCATTCGGCCAATCGGAGAGCACCTTGCTGACCGACCCGTCGTCCATACACCACCCCACCCACGGATCGCCCACCGCACCGCGGAGATGCGGATGCTGAACGTAGAAGAAAGGTCCCTTCCTGAGTTCCTCCGAATGCGCGGCAAGCACCGCGGCGACATCGGACCCTTTCACGCCCCAGTGGGCACCCACGATGGGAATCCCGCAAACGCGCTTGTACCACACCTTGGCGTATGGCTCGTCAAAGGCGCGCGTCCAGGCCGCGGCGGCATCGGTGACGATGATCGCGGCGGGATCGGCTGTTTCCTTCGGGAATGCCGCGCGGATGTATTCCCAGCCCGCCGCCTCGACATCGTGATTGCCGTAGACGAAAAGCTTCTCGGCGGGACGTCCCGAGCGCGAACGGCCATTGGGAAAGGCCTTGCGCCACAACTCGCCGACCGCGTTCAGTTCGCGATTGAGTCCGCTATCGGCGATGTCGCCGGCAATCATCACCGCATCAACTCCGGACGCGGAAAAGACGTTGAACGCCTTCTCAATCGCCTGAGTATGCGCGGCACTTCCGTTGTAATGCACGTCGCTGACAATGCCGAAGCGCATAATCGGCGCCTCGGCGGCAAACGTACGAGAAGCGAATGCCGTCCACGCGGCTGAACCAATCAAAAAGTTTCTACGAGTCATGGGGTTAAGGTTTGAGAGGTGATGAGAGGTGATGAGAGGTGATGAGAGGTGAGTATTATACCACAATTTCTGCGGACCATTGACCACTGACCATTGTTAATGATACAATTCACACCAAGATGAAAACGCAGAACTCAATTGTGGTCATGCTTTCGTTTGTCGCCGTCCTATCCGCGGCAAACGGTCTTGGAGACATGAAGCCCCTTCTCGATGATTCACACGACCGCGTGCAGACGACGCTTGATCCGCAGATGGACCGCATCGGCACGCTGACGCCGCGGTCGGCGAAGGCGGTGGGGCGCTCGCATCTGGCGATCGGCTGCGAAATGCTGCCGCGGGAATACGGAGATTTCGACAAGTTCAAGGAATACCTGCCGCCGCTCGGCATCTCGCGAGTGCGCCTGCATGCGGGTTGGGCGAAACTCGAACCGAAACCGGGTGTGTGGGATTGGGACTGGCTCGACCGTCAGGTGAAGTGGCTCGTCGAACACGAACTCGAGCCCTTGCTCGAAACGAGCTATGGCAATCCCGCCTATCCCGGTGCCGGCGGTGCCTCGCTTTCGGACGGCATACCGCGCGGAGACAAGGCGCTCGCCGCGTGGGACAACTACGTCGATAAGCTCGCCAGCCGCTACTCGTTCGTAAAGGACTGGGCCTGCTGGAACGAACCGAACAACGACACCAAGCTCAATCCGCCCGAAATGCTCGCGGATAACAACATCCGCACCGCTCGCATCATCAAGAGACACATTCCCGACGCGCGCATCGGTATGCTCACCCTCAGCTGGTGCGACATGGCCTACACCAAGACGTGCTTCAAGGTGTTCAAGGAACAGAAGGCGCTGGACCTCTTCCACTGGGCGATCATGCACGACTATTCGCCGAATCCCGACGTGTATTACACTGGTCTCGCCGTGCCGTGGGCCAAGTACGTGCAGAAGGAAGCGCCGCATCTCAAGATCTGGAACGGCGAATCGGGCGCAACGAGCGATCCGCATTTCTCTGCGCCGATTTCGTCCCTGAAATGGAACACCGAGCTCACCCAGGCGAAGTGGGACGCAAGACGTCTCGTCGCTGACCTCGGCCACGGTTTCGACTCCCTCGTCTTTACGATTTACGATCCGTGCTACGCCGACCCCAAGCGCTACTGCAACCATGTGCCGGACTACTGGGTGCGGACGAAGAAAGACCGCTTCATGAAACGCATGGGACTTCTCAAATGCAATGATCGTTACGAGGTCGTGAAGGTCAAACCCGCCTACTACACCGTACAGAACGTCGCCACGCTTTTCGATGCGACGATCGAGCCGGACAAGTTTCAGGCAAAGCCCGTGCAGTGCGAACGCGCGCCGAATCTCGTCATCTACACCTTCCGCCAGAAGCATACGAAGATTCCGCTCATCGCGCTCTGGGACTCCTCCGATCATCCGTCCAACGATAACACGCTCCGTCACGTGTCCCTTGAAATCCGCAATGCGCAGATCAAGGATCCGGTCTGGATCGATCTCGTCACGGGCGCCATCTACCGCGTGCCGGACAGAATGGCGCTCTCCAAGGAGCGCAAGAATCAGATTTACGAAAACCTGCCGTACTACGATGCGCCCGCAGTGCTGACCGAGCGCTCGTTGGTCATCCCATTGAACACCAACCATTGACCACCAAACAAGGAACTAACGTATGGAAAAGAAGAATGACATTCTGAAGCCGACAGCCAAGGCCTTCACCAATGCCGAGCTCGGCGGCAAGAAGAGCGATAAAGAGCTGGCTACCCTCGACCGCGGCATCCTGGAAGTCGCGCTGATGATCGCCGGACTGGACGGTACGATCTTTCCCGAAGAGTACGATGCTTTCGCGGCAATGGCGAAGAAGTGCCGCGGTGCGACGGCCGCGAATACGAAGGCTGTATACGATTCCGCGACCGCGAAGGCCGGACAAATCGTGGCGATGGCGCGTTCGGGTCTCTATTCCGAAGCCGCGCGCCTCGCGACCTTCGTCAAGCTCGCGCACGATGCGCTGCCGAACGGCTTTGCCTGCGGATCGCTCGCGGACCTGCGCCGTGCCTTTGCGCTGTGGATCGCGATGGGGGTTTCGGATGGAGCATTCTCCGCCTTCGAGCGCCGCTGCGTGAATATGCTGGTGCGCCGATTCGCCCTGGCGCGTGCTGCCAAGACCAAGCGCTTCGCTCCAATCCTCGAGTCGGACTTCCTGATGAAGGCCGTGAAGATCTTTTCCGAAATGGAAGACGCCAAGAAGCGCAAAAACGCCGAGCAGTCGCTGACCGAACTCATCGCGTTCGTCCCGGTAAAGACGAAGAGCGGACTCGTTCCTCATCCGAGCGCGGCACTCAAACTGGCCGCTCCCCTTCCCGGCCCCACCGTCCCCGGCTGGAAATAACTCCTTGGGAGCTATTTCTTTTCTCGCTCTATTTGTTCAGCGATGGAATCGCGCCAGCGGTAGTAAACCTCGGGATCGTCCGTGAACTGATCGATGGCGCGGCAGATCTCGTCCGGCACCTCGCAGCGCCTGCCGGTCACGCGCTCGTACTCCTTCGCGTAGGCATAGTCCTCGAGTCCATCACGGAAGGCCTCGAAGCGGACTGTCGTGAGCGGCGTGCCGTCGGGACCGCAGCAAAGCAGATTGCCATCGCCGTGAATCGTCGCGTAGCTGATCGGATTCCATTCGGTGAAGACATTATCTCCGGAAATGCAGCGCGGTGAATTCCAAATGGAGATCTGATAGTAGAGGAATCCGTCGGGACGAAACTTCACCGTCTGCGCACCCATCAGCTGACGGAACGAGATGAGCTGATCTTCGATGAACGGATTGCCGAGCGGAGCACGCTGATTGCAGGCGATGTACCACCAGACCTCCTTGCCGATTGCGCGTCCGGCCGGAATCTTATCAATCACCGCGGCATAACGATCCGTAGTCGGAGTGTATGCATCGAAATTACAACTGTTGGTAGCGGTACCGAAACTCTCATCGTAGGTGGTCGTAAGAAGCTTCAAGCCCGGGAACTCGCGACGGAAGGCGTCCAGAACAGGATTCACCCGTTTATAAAACCAGGCCGGACACTCATCGCATCCGTAGATGTAGGCGTGCTTCTCGAGACCCAACTTCTTCGCGGTTTCATAGACCGGCTTGAGGCGGCGAACTTCACGGACGATGTTGCTCGCAACCTGCGCTTCGGTCGGCTCCTTAGATCCAAGCACCGGCACCCAGAAATCGAGATTGAACTGTCCGAGACGTCCCTCCGCCTTGAGTCGCTTGAGTTCCTTCCACCAGAGATTGGGCTTGCCGTAGAGATGATCGGGAGTAAGGTAATGGTCGGCAAGAAAGTCCGCCCATTGAGTGAGGTGCTTCTTCCACAGGTTCATCGGACAGAGTGGATCCGCCCGCATTTTCTCGTACATCTCGTAGTCCGCCCCGCGCGCCTGCGGAGGCATCACTTCGGGCGCGAAGGAAACGGCGAGCGGCAAGGGACTTCTCACCGGAACTTCAAAATCATAAACTCGCACGTCGATCGGGAACTTCTTATCGAACCCCTCGCCCTTCACTGTGAGCGTTCCCGAATAAATGCCTTTCTTCTGATCGCGCGGAGCGCGGCAGTTCACCCAGAAGCTCTGCGCTACGCCGCGCTTGATGTCCGTTCGATCGAGATAAGTCATGATCGGCTCGGGATACCAGCCAACCGTGACCGGCTTCTTCGAGCGATAGTAGCCGCCGGGAAGATTTGTCGCGATATTAAAGCCCTGAGAGTAGGGGCCGGGATGCTTGGTCTGAACGTACCCGACCGGATGCGCGGTCATCGCGCTCGCAGGAAGGACTGTTCCGTCCGCCGCACGGAGTTCGCCGACCTCAACCGAAACTCCTTTGAGATTGCGGTCACCGTCCGGCAGCACTACGACCTGCACCGCCTCGTTTTCGCCGCGCGCGAGCTTGATAGAAAAGCGATCGGCGCCCTTCACCCTGAACTCGCCCTTGGGCAAGATCTTCTCAGCGGGCGTGGCCTTGCCGATCCAGCACGGATCGCCGGACTGTCCCAATTCGCGGCAACTCTTCACGAGCGCATCGCGACTCGCTTTGAGCGCGGCAGTACGCTTCGCCTTCGCGCGAGTGCGGGCAGGGTTGGCTTTTTCCTTCAGATATTCAGCGCACGGTTCCGGAAGTTCCTCACCCGGTTTAAGGAGATACATTCCACTCAGCTCTACGTCCGCAACGAAGGGCGTGGAGAAATTGAAGTGGACGCGGGCGATGTGCTTGACGTCAACCGGACGCCCCTTCTGTCCGCGCTGTCCCTTCTTCCAGTTGAGCGGAATCACCCACCTCTGATAATCGTCGGTCGCGAGCAACAGCGGCGGATACGGCATGCCGGCGCCAACGTGTCCTTTGGCATCGGACACGAAACCCATGAAGAAATCGCCTCCGCTACCTAAGCTGAGAACATCAACGACGAGACGATCGTAACCGGTCCAATCGGTGATTTTCGGAGTGAAGGTCACGGACGGCCACTGGGGAAGTCCGCCGCGCCAGGGCTGGGTGATCTTGAAGTGATAGGCATAGCGTCCGTGCGCCCCCCAGGCATCCACGACCTCGCCGATCGCGGACTCTGACTTGAGATGCGGCATGCGCGCCCTCGATTCGGTGCTTGCGAAGTCCACGGCGATATCCGCGGCGTCAACTCCGAATACCACAATCGCGGAGACGATGGACAATCCGAATTTCATGAGTCTGCTCCTATCGGCGGAAATCTTCGAGGTCCGCAAGGCGAGTGAGGCAGCAGAGGTTGTTGCGCGCCACCACAGGGGAATGCTTGCCGAGGAGCATCACCAGATCATCGTCCTGCAAATACGGACGTACGACACTGATCGCACCGGACGCCTGTCTGATCGGATCGTCGCTGAACTCGGCGAGAGCGGGAAAAACTCCATAACTCAGCGAAAGCTGACGCATCACGAATTCATTCGGAGTCGAGGCGACGATCGGCACGCGCTTTCTGGTGGCGGAACAAAGTCGCGCCGAGGTTCCGGTGAGAGTGGCACAGACGATGGACTTGATCGGCAGATAATCGCAGGAACCGACTGCGGCATTGATGATGTACGAGGTGTCGCGCCGCGATTCGGGAACCTTCTCGAGCTTCATCCTGTAACCATTCTCCGCGTTCTCCGCCTGCATCACGATCCTGCTCATCATCTCCACGGCCTCGCGCGGAAAACGTCCGTGCGCCGTCTCGCCGCTGAGCATCACCGCATCCGTTCCGTCATAGACCGCGTTTGCGACATCGCTCACCTCCGCCCGGGTCGGCACCGGCGAAGCCTCCATGCTCTGCAGCATCTGCGTGGCGGTGATGACGGGTTTCGCCTTCTCCATGCACTTGCGGATCATCATCTTCTGGATGGCAGGCAGTTCCTCGAGCGGAATCTCGATGCCGAGGTCGCCGCGGGCGACCATGATGCCGTCCGACGCTTCGAGAATCTCGTCGAGATTGTCCACACCCTCGCGGTTCTCGATCTTAGAGATGATGGCAATGTCCTTACCCTTCTCGCCCAGTTCCTTTCGCACTGCCACGACGTCGGCGGCGTTGCGAACGAACGAATGGGCGATGAAATCGATACCGAGACGGACCGCCTCTGCGATGAAGGCACGATCCTTGTCCGTCAGCGTCGGCGCCTTGAGCGAGACGTTCGGCACGTTGATTGACTTGCGGTCGCGGATTACACTGTCGAACCGCGCCTCGACCACGAGCGAAGTCCCTTCCTTGGCGATGACGTCAAAAGCCGCGGCGCCATCGTCGCAGACGATCCGACTGCCGACCGGCACCTCGTCCGCAAACGTGGCATAATTGACGGTAACCGCACGCGGCGCCGGCACGCCCGAAAGCAGAATCCTCTCACCCTTCTTCACCTCAATCGGCCGCTCGACTCCGCAAGTGCGGGTGTTCGGACCCTTGGTGTCGACCATGATGGCGAGGTACGGAGAGACGGAGCGCACGATCCGAACGCACTTCTCGAACTCATCCGTGGACATGTGCGCGGTGTTGAAACGGACGACGTTCATTCCCCGTTCATATAGATCGCGAATGAGTTCCTCGGTGCATCCGCAGCCGGCAACCGTCGCGACGATCTTGGTGTACTTCATCTTCATAGGTTTTCCTTCGAAATGCGGTTCATGAAATCATCTACGCACGTCCTCTCCTCCGCACTGTCCGGAAGGATCAACGTTCCGACTACAAGAAAGACAACCGTAGCTGCGGACGTAATCGGAAAGATCCAGATCATCTCGCGGAGACAGGCAAGTTCAGGTTTCGATCCGATGATGAAGACGGCCAACCCGACGGCTATGCCACCGACAAGGCCGGCCAGTCCCGAACGCTTTGAGAACTTGCGGACGAATATGCCTGCGAGCATCGGAATCGCGATCGGCGGCAGGAAGACGCCGAAGACCTTGTTAGAAAGGTTAAACAGATCGTCCGCCCCCTGCGCATACTGCATGACGAAGGTAAGCGCTACCACGAGTCCGCCAACCACCACCGTCGCCGCGCGCGCGGCAAACATCGACTTCATCTTCAATGCATCGGTGATGACCGCGGCGGCGGCGTTGAAATTGCCGGCGAGGGACGACATCGTCGCCGAGAACATTGCCGCGATGACCATTCCGATCATCCCGACCGGCAGGACCTCGCGACAGAGAATCGCATAGACGCCGTTCATCTCAGACTCAGGAATCCCCGGAAGGAAAATTCGCGCCGCCATCGCCGGAAAGAAGAATACCGGCGGCCCGACAAAGAGAAGTGCCGCGACAAGATACGCCATCTTCTTCGCATCCTTCTCGCTCTTGGTCGAGTAATACCGTTGAACGAGAGACCAATTGGTCGAAAGAGTGGAACCGACACAGCAGAAGAATACGAGCATGTAAAGCCATGTGTACTTGCCGGCCGTGAAGTCAAAGAATCCGCTCGGCACGCGGTCAAGGAAGACCCGGAAACCCTCGACCAAGGAAGCGCTTCCGCCGCCAAACTCGGCCAGCCGCTCGAGACACTGAAAAGGCAACGTGAACACCACCGCCAGAATCACCAGGAACTGTATGAAATCGCAGGTAAGCGTCGCCTTGAGTCCGCCGAGAAAGGTATAAAGGACGATGATGACGCCGGAAATGCAGATCGACCAGAAGAGCGGGAATCCCATTCCGACACCCACGACCGTACCGATCGCAAGAAGCTTAAGGGCATTGTCCAGAAGCTGCATCGGAAGTCCGAGAATCGCAAGCGTCTTGCACATACCCGGCGTATAGCGCTCGGCGATGT
>DCIL01000081.1:21960-22113 GCA_002315875.1 Verrucomicrobia bacterium UBA1727
GCCGCCAGCGGACGGCGAGGAACCATGCGCCCAGCAGAACCGCGGGCACCGACAACCAGCTTACCGTCACCGGCACCCATCCGAACTTGTAGGCGAGGGCCGAATACATCACGAACGCCAGCGCCGAAAAGCTGTTCATGTAGAACGACACGC
>DCIL01000081.1:22153-23922 GCA_002315875.1 Verrucomicrobia bacterium UBA1727
CTTGTCGTTGCCGAAGAACTGATCGGACGACTTTGACTTTCGCGAATAATAAACCCCGACTCCGATCATCACCGCAAAGAATACGGCAATGACCGCGTAGTCCAGAAATGCAAGACCATTATTCATACGGCGAGAAACATTGCGAGTTTAGCACAGGCGACGGCATCGTAGAGTCCATCATGCCAGGTGCGTCCATCGAGTTCGGGCATGGAGGAAACGTCGGGCACGAGGCCGAACATCTCGCAGAGATCCCCGAGGGCGTAGGAAGGAAGACGCGGATACTTCGCCTTCGCGAGTTTGAGCGTATCCACCCAGGGTCCCCATTTCGTCAACGGGGCGACGCGGGTGAGGATCGTGCGCTCGGTGGAGATGTTGTGCGCCACCAGACGACGAGAAAGGAGCGCTCCGGACCATTCGCCGAAGCGCTCCACTATGTCGCCGTCGAAACGCCAATCTTGAGTTTCGACGATGATTCCGTCCCTCACCAACACGAACCCGAGCTGCCAGGGTTCGTTGACGTTGCCGTCTTCGTATCCGGTGGTTTCGAAATCTATCGCCGCGAACTCCACGTCACAATACCGCGAGCGTCGCGTCGAGGGACGCAAGGTCCGCGACATTGGTGACGTTAAGGGCCGGATCGATCTTCTTGACGAGTCCCGAAAGCACCTTGCCCGGACCGAACTCCACGAAGGTGTCGCATCCGAGCGCCTTGGCCGCCTCGACATCCGCCGCCCAGTTGGTCGTGCCCGTGACCTGCTCGAGCATCATCGCCTTGATTTCGGCGGGATCGGACGAGTGGGGCTTGGCGGTGATGTTCGACAGGACCGGCATCGTCGGCGCCTTGAACTCAATCGACTCAAGGACCTTGGCGAGTTTCTCGCGCGCAGGAGCCATGAACGGCGAATGGAAGGCACCGGCGGTGGCGAGCGGAATCGCGCGCTTGATGCCGAGTTCCTTCGCCTTCGCGGCAGCTGCGGCGATCTGGTCCTTCGAACCCGAAAGCACCTGCTGGGCCGCGGAATTGACATTCGCAACCGTGCAGCCGGTCGCCTCGCAAAGCGCGGCAAGCTGTTCAGGAGTCGCACCAACGATTGCAATCATGCCGGACGGCGTCAGTTCGCACGCCTCCTGCATGAAGCGTCCGCGCGCCTCGAGCACCTTCAAGGTCGATTCGAAGTCCAGTACGCCGGCCGCACAAAGCGCGCCCCATTCGCCGAGGGAGAGGCCCGCGGCGCAATCGAACGTCACGCCCTTGCGCTTCTTGAGCGAAAGGAACGCGGCATAGCTCGTAACGAAAATCGCGGGCTGGCAGATGTTGGACTTCGTGAGTTCCTCAGCGGGACCCTCGAAGCAGAGCTTCTTGAGGTCGAAGCCGAGGATCGCGTTGGCACGATCGTAAAGCGCCATCACCTCGGCATCCGCCTCGGCGAAGTCGCGGCCCATCCCGGGCGTCTGAGCGCCCTGGCCTGCGAACATGCAGCAGATCTTCATGGAAGAAGGTCCTCTTTACTTGATGACGCGCACGCGAATGACGGCAGCCGAGGCCTCGAGCGCCTTGACGACATCCGCCGGCACCGCAGCATCGGTGTCGATGAGCGTGTAGGCGACATCACCGCGCGCCTTGTTGGCGATCGCGTCGATGTTGACCTTGGCATTGCCGAGGATCGAAGTGAAGGTGCCGATCATGTTCGCTTCGTTCTTGTGGCAGATCGCGATGCGGCCGGCCTTATTGGGAACTCCGAGCGAGCAGGCGGGATAGTTCACCGAGT
>DCIL01000081.1:23942-29027 GCA_002315875.1 Verrucomicrobia bacterium UBA1727
TTGACGATGTTGCCGTTCTCGAGGTAATCGCGCATCTCCTTCACCGCCATGACCGCACAGTTGTCCTCGGCCTCTTCGGTGGAAGCGCCGAGATGCGGAATGACGATGCAGCCCTTCTGTCCCGCAGTGGTCGCATTCGGGAAGTCGGTGACATACTTACGGACCTTGCCCGCCGCCAGCGCCTCGAGCATATCCTTCTCATTGACGAGCGCGTCACGGGCGCAGTTGATGATGATGATACCGGTCTTCATCATCGCGATGGTCTCGGCATTGATCATGCCCTTGGTAGAATCGAGGGCGGGCACGTGAATCGTGATGTAGTCGCAGGCACGGTAGATCGCCTCAACATTCTTGCAGTGCTTGACGGCGCGGCTCAGATTCCAGGCGGCATCAACCGAAAGATAGGGATCGTACCCGAAGACCTCCATACCGAGACTGACCGCGGCATTGGCAACCTTCTGACCGATGGCACCAAGCCCGATGACACCGAGCTTCTTGCCCTGGATCTCAGTGCCGGCGAAGGCCTTCTTCGCCTTCTCAGCCGTCTTGTTGATGGCGGCGTCCGCGGCGTTTTCCTTGACCCATTCGATACCACCGACAACATCGCGGCTGGCGAGAAGCATTCCGGCGATCACGAGTTCCTTGACGCCGTTGGCGTTGGCTCCGGGAGTGTTAAATACGACGATGCCCTTCTTGGCATATTCCGCATGGGGAATGTTGTTGACGCCGGCTCCGGCGCGGGCGACGGCGAGCAGATTCGCTCCAGGCGTAAGCTCGTCCATCTTGGCCGAACGGACGAACACGGCGTCGGCTTCGGCGAAGTTTTCGGTGCGGACGTACTTGTCGTCCAGGTTATCGAGGCCGCAATTCGCGATGGGATTGAGGCAGTTGTACTTGTAGTTCATTTTTGTTTTTCCTTTTCCGTAGAGTTTATCGTGGAAAATTCCCAGTCCGGATAGAGGGACTTCAGCGTCTTGAGATAGAAGTTGGCGTCATTGACGCGATCTTCCTTCAAGGCCTTGAAATACAGCTGCTCGATCGAACCGCCGACCGACTTGCGCACCTTGTCCGCACGATCCTTTCGCCCTTCCGCCGCGAGTCGCTCGGTGCGGGCGAGTTCGCGCGTCGCCTTCGAGAGCGTCATGTCGTTCTCGGCGAGATACGGCTTCTTCACCTTCTTGACGACGTTGTTGTTCTCGTCAATCACGGTGTCTTCGGTTCCTCCGGCCCAGGCAAGATCGGCAATGGTCTTCTCGGGAGCAATCGCGCGCTCGCGCTCCTCGAGGTCCTGCTTCCACTCGCGAAGATCGCGTTCAATGGTCTCAAAGTCGATCTTCCTAAGCTCCAGCACCTTCGCCTCGGCGATGATGCGCTCGGAAAGAAGCTTCGCCTTCTCAAGCTCCTCCGCCTTGGCCTTCGCCTTCTCGGCCTCTGCCGCCGCCTCGGCCTGCGCCTTGCGCGTCGCCTCCTGCGCCGCCTTCGTCTTCAGCGCCTCGGCATCCTTAAGCGCCCTCGCCTTCTCCGCCTCGGCCTGCGCCGCCATCGCCTTCGCTTCGGCGGCCTTACGGTTGTCGGCCGCCGCCTTGGCCTCGATCTCGGCTTGTTCCTTGGCGAGCTTCGCGGCCTCGAGTTCGTTCTGCTTCGCCTCCGCCTCGGCCTTGGCCGTGCGCTCGCGCGCCTGCGCTGCGGCAGTTTCCTTTTCGGACTTCCTCAGCACTTTTTCCGCCTTTTCGACATCCGCCGAGGCCTTCAATGCCAACGCATTGGCAATGTCAGAACGCTTGGTACTGACCACAACCGCCGCAACTGCCGCGGCGACTACCGCCACCGACACCGAGACAATGGAAATAATCTTGAAATTCATTGGCGCATATTATACCATAATTTCGCCAAGAAACCCGTCAGCGCAAACGAACCTCAATCGGGGCGAGCGTAACGGTTTCGGGTTTGCCGTCAAGGGTTACCTTGCAGGTGACCGGCTCACGGACGGTATTGACGAGCGCGAGCAGAATTCTGCCGTCATTGCGCCAGGCGCGCACGGCAATTCGCTCGTCATCCACTGAGACCGACGGTCCCTTCTCAAGCGAATGGAAGAACGGCACATATCCCTTGATTTCCGCGGCAATGCGCTTGACCTCGTCCCAACGCCGCTCGAACGGATCCTTGCGGTCCATCTTGACGAGATCGAAAAACGAATAGAAGATAAGTCCCTTAGCCCCACCCGCAAGCGCCTGCCAGGCCATGTTGCGCACTTCGTCGTAAGTCGGCGCGCCGCATTCGGAACGCGGCGGACCCGGCTTCCTCCAGCTGTAGGCGTCCTTATCGAAGACCTGCACGACTTCCCATATCGGCTTGAGATCCATCGTGCCGCGCTCGGTATCGCGCACCCATTCCGTCACCATGCCGATCGGATCCTTGTAAAGCGGATACGGATCAGTGCCGATGGCATCGAAGACCGGCAGATAGTCCCTCACCTCACTATGCTGCCAGATCGCAATCCATCCGGGATGGTTCGGATCAAGCTTCTCAACGAGCTCGCGTTCGGCCTTCATCGCCGCCCGTTCCGAGACCGGCCGCTCATCGTTCATGTACCAGGCGAGAGTTGCAGGATGATCACGGAACTCCCTGACGAGCGCGGCTTCTGGAAGAATCTTGCCGACCGTATTGTAGATGACCTTCATCCCCTTCTTCGCCGAAAGATCCATCCGCTCGCGGGTCGGACGATCATAGTCCATGTAGCAATTGAAGGGACTATCACAGAACCGTTCGAACTTCTTGTCGTCGAAGCGTCCCATAAGATACATGCCGAGCGGAAAGAAGAGCTTACCGTCCACCAACGTGCGTCCGTATTCGTCGAAGCGAACCTTTATTGACTGTTCCCGTTCGCGCGTCACGCGATTGAACACGATTGCCGCGGTCTCGTTCGTGCGCCCGGGAACATCCGAAAGGACGAACTCGATGCGGTTGGCGCCCATCGCGAAGTCGGACACCTTGCACTCCGTTTCCGCCACATAGTCCGTGACGCTCACGGGAATCGAACGCGCGACGGACGGCTTCTTCGCGTCAATGACGCGGAAAACGCCTTTCGCAGTCTTGCAGAACCCCTCGGGCAAGGTCAGCGCCGCCTTGATAACAACCCTGCCGTCCGCGGCGAAATTGCGATAGCGCGACGTATAGAGTCCGTCAATGAGCGGCATTTCCTTCTCGCGGAGAAAAAGGTTCTCGACCACCGCCTTGCCGAGCGTTCCCTTGCCGGCGATCACCTGCAACGCGGCGTGGGTCGCTTCAGGCGGAATCGGACGACTCCTCATCGCGAGCGCGAGAGCGTTCGTGGTGCCCGAGACGTTGGGAGCATACGTGCCGGCAATGAAGCCCTTCTTGCCATACCATTCAAGACAGAAGCAGAGATTGCGACTGAGTCCATCGGTTGAAATTGTCGCACCGAACTCGTAAGTCGAACCGCGGCGAAGCGGGACGTCAAGCGTCAAAAACGCATTCGCATTCGTATCCGCATTCTCAAACACGAGCTTCTTCGCCGCGCGATCGAACTTCATGGGTCCGCGCAGATACTTCACCTTGGCCGTCTCAACGAGATTTTGCTTCGGCAGCGCGGCAGAATTGTCCGCCTCCGCGGCAAAGGCGAAGCCGACCGCAAACAACGCGGCAATCGCCAAACTCACTCTATTCATAGACCCTTGCCTCAATGCAGCAGAATCGTCGTTCCGCCTTCGGACTGCCGCGCCTTGAGGAAGTCCTTCGGCTCGAGCACCGCGCGCGTAAAGCGAATCTCGTCAACGAGGCCGGAATAACTGTTCTGATGGCCATGCATCGCATTGGACATAAGCTGAGTGTAGGCATAATTCGTAGCATCTCCAGACCACACTTGCGCATCCGATGCAAGGGTCTTGGTAACTTTCAATTCGCCACCGACGTACACCTTGATAGTTCCCGCCGATCGATCACGAACGACGGCAACATGCTGCCAGGCCTGGCGTTGAAGCCCGACCGATCCACAGTAAATCGAAGTAGATTTACTATCGACACCACGATACCCAATGACGAACTGATCCTGTTGATTTGCAAGCGTGAACTGCCGGGACACGCCTTCCGGAGCCATCATAAAACAGTAGGCCGGTTGCTTGTAAGCATCCTTCGGAAGCGTCTCAGAGTTGACGATGAACTCAAGAGTGAAATCACCGACGAGATACATAGGAAGATTCTGCACCCTTAGCTGCGGAGTGGCAGAAGTCCCATTGACGAAAGACGAAAAGCCCGAGGTGTTCGCCAGACGTTTGATTGCGCCCTTTTCGGCACTGAGGTACGGCGCCCAAACCTTGTTGGTAAACGACCCATCCGTACGCAAGTTCGTATCCCACCAGCCGGACTCCGTCCTGCGGTCAACGCAAGCGGTATAGGTGAGATTAGTAGCAAAGGAATTGTATATAACCTTATTTGCCGTCGCACCATTCGTACCGGTAAATCTCCAGTGGGCGAGATTCCGCGGAGTCTCCTCGTACCAAGGCGTCAAATCCTCATACCAATTCGCAAATCCACGCTTAACCCGCACGGCCGCCACATCGATCGTACCCAAGGAGTAAGACAGATAACCGGTACGGTGCTTCCAGCACCCTCCGATGCGCAGGATGCTGTTGGTGCCGAAATCGATCAATCCATTAATCGTATCGCTGGCCTTGCAAATCGCATCCTGATAATCCGAGCGATAGTAAAACTTACGATTGACCGCATCCCAGCTAATAACCACATTACGCCAATTGCCGGCGTGAAACACCCCCTTGCAGGATGCGCGATACGGAGTTGCCGAATGAGTTGCGGTAAACCCGGTCTCATAGATCTCCTTCGCCGACTTCGACAAATCCACACCATAAATACCAACATTCACATCCGAATACATTCGCAAGAACACAGTCGGATCCTGATCGTCAGTCATTGTATCCTCTTTTTTGCCAATTCCGACGAGCGCACCAGCCGAACATCCAGAATAAGCCGTCCCACCATCCTGTGACGTGTAGTAGACCCGAACGAGCATCTCCACCGTAAAGGACTCCCGCCAGCAAATTTCCAGCG
>DCIL01000073.1:0-429 GCA_002315875.1 Verrucomicrobia bacterium UBA1727
TGCCCGTCGTCTGGTTGCAGGCGAGAATCACGACCGCGAGGATGAACGGCACGACGTACTTCTTCTGGAGAAGCGAATCGGTTGCCGCGGCATTCTTCGCCTTCTCCGCGGCAGCGGCTTCATCGGCCGCGATCATTTCCGCGAGAATCTCCTTCGCCTTCTCCTCGCCGTTGTTCGCGGCGAGCGAAGCGAGCGCCTCGTCCTTGCGTCCCTTCTTGTAAAGCCAGCGCGAGGACTCCTTGAGCTTGAACGCACCGATGAAGAGCACGATGCCCGGAATGCACGAGACGAGGAAGATTGCCTGCCACGCATGGATGGCGCTCGCGTATTCTGCGGTCTTGGCATCACCGACGATCGAGGTGACGAAGAAACCAACCACGGCCACGAACACGAGGCCGATCGTGAGGAGAAGCTGGAACATGCCCGTGC
>DCIL01000073.1:506-8551 GCA_002315875.1 Verrucomicrobia bacterium UBA1727
TCGGCACGATGACGCCGAAGAGACCTGCCGCCGCCCCCTGCAGGGCACGGCCGCCAACCATCATCCAGAAGTTCCCGCCCTGGAAGAATCCCGAAGCGCAGATGACCGGAATCGAGATGAGGAAGAGAAGCGCGGAAACGACGATCATTTTCTTGCGTCCGAACCACTCGGCCAAAAGTCCCGCGACCATCGAGGACGGCAAGGAGCCCCAAAGCGCCATACCGACGATCCAGCCGATCTCGTCCTGAGAGAACGTAGACGTCCGCTCAATGTACGGCAGCGCCGCGGCGATGACGCCGACGTCCACTCCGTAAAGGAGGCCACCGAGACCCGCCATGATGAGCAAAAACTTCGCGTATCCTTTTACTGACATATATTCTCCTTATTGTGTTATTTGTTTGGTAGAGGGTAGAGGATAGAGGGTAGAGGATAGAGGGTAGAGGATAGAGGGTAGAGGGTAGAGGCCGATTCACCTCACTTTTTCCTTTTTCCTTTTTCCTTTTCAATGCCACGGTTCAATGTCCTTGAGAAGCGGATGCAGCTTGTCCTTCTCGGACAAGAGGAAGTCGCGCCCTGGCCACGGCCACTTGATGGCAAGCGCCGGATCGTCGAACTTGAGTCCGCGTTCGGACTCCTTGCAGTAGAGATTGTCGCACTTGTAGGAAAAGAGCGTGTTGTCCTCGAGGACGACGAAGCCGTGCGCGAACCCGCGCGGGATGTAGAACTGCCGCCCGTTCTCCGCTGTGAGCTCGCAGCTTACCGACTTGCCGAAGGTAGGCGAGCCCTTGCGGATGTCGACGGCGACGTCCCAGACCGCGCCGCGGATGACGCGCACGAGCTTGGCCTGACAATGCTCGCCTGCCTGCCAGTGAAGTCCGCGCAGAACCCCGCGCGAGGACACGCTTTCGTTATCCTGCACGAATACAGCGTCGATGCCGGCCTTCACGTAGCGTTCGCGGTTGTAGGTCTCGGCGAAGTATCCGCGCGGATCGCGGTGGATGTCGGGAATGACGATCTTGACGTCGGGAATTTCAGTAGCAATTACTTCCATATCGTTTCAGGTCTGATAGGGTCCGAGAAATGTTTCCTTGAAATCGTATCCGCCCACAAAGGTTTCGCGGGTATCGCCTTCGTCGCGGGCGAGGCGCCCGCAGTCCACGAGATTGAACATCATCTCGCCGATGTCCTCGGTCGAGGAGACCCCCCACTCGGTGAGCACGGTGTAGGAGAGCGGACCGTACTGGTCGAGCGTGCGCTCCTTGAACTCGTCGAGAACCTGCTCTCCGCTCACGTGGTGGCCGCCTTGCGTAAGATAGTGAATCACGTCACAGAGAAGCGCATACGCGCGGCCGTTGTAGCGCGGATCCTTCGCCGTCACATCGGCGAAGTCGTCCGCGGCAAAGTTTATTTCATCCATTATCATGATCAGCGATACATCATGCGAGCGTGATCGTGCCGTCCCCGAGGCCGGTCACGATGGCGAGGGACTCGACCTTAAGTCCGGGCAGCGTCTCGGCAATCTTCTCGCGTCCGCCCTGGAAGGACTTCTCGACGAGAAAGCCCATGCCCACCAGCTCGGCACCGGCCTGCTTGCAGAGATCGGCCATTCCGATCGCGGCATTGCCGCAGGCGAGAAAATCGTCGATGAAGAGAATGCGGTCGCCTGCGCCGAGATATTCCTTCGAGACGAGCACGCTGTAGTCGCGTCCCTTCGTAAAGGAATGGACCGTCGTCACGTAATGGCGGTCCATCGTCTTCGGAGTCGCCTTCTTGGCAAAGACGACCGGAACCTTCGCAAGGTATCCGGCGAAGACCGCGGGCGCGATGCCGCTGGCCTCTACGGTGAGGATCTTCGTTACGCGCTTGTCGGCAAAGAGGCGGATAAACTCCTCGCCGCAACGGAACATGAGTTCGGAATCCATCTGGTGGTTGATGAAGCTATCGACCTTCAGGATTCCGCCCGGGAGCGACTTTCCGTCCCTGAGGATACGCTCTTTAAGAAGTTCCATCTTCCCTTACTCCTTGATGCGGATGCAGGCGTTGGCGAGAATCGCCGCCACACCACCGGTGACGAGACCGGACGAGAAGATGTTGCGCACCATATCGGGCATGAACTTCAGCACCCACGGCACGCTGCTGCCGTTGACCTGGACCTGCGGACAGAGCTCGACGCCGAGCCCGAGACCGAAGGCGATCGCGAGTACGAGCGTCTCCTTGCGGCCGATCGGCTGGGAGGCGATGATGCGGATTCCGGCCGCGGCCACCATGCCGAACATGAGCAGCGTCGCACCGCCGAGCACCGGATCGGGCATCGTGCCGAAGAGGTCGCCCACGACCGGGAAGAGTCCCAGAAGGACGAGCAGCGCGGCGATGTAGTAGCCGACGTGGCGCGAGGCGACGCCGGTGAGCTGGATGAGTCCGTTGTTCTGCGCGAAGATCGAATTCGGGAACGAGTTGAAGCAGCCGGCAACCGCGGAGTTGACGCCGTCCGCCAGCACGCCGCCGCGCACGCGGGCATGATAGGAGTCGTCGGTGATCGAAAGTCCGGAGATCATCGAGTTCGCGGTGATGTCGCCATTCGCCTCGATCGAGGTGATGAAGTAGACGATCGCCAGGCCGATGATCGAGCCGAAGTCGAAGCTTACGCCCCACTTGAAGGGATGCGGAATGTTGATCATGCTCGAGCTGAACGAGAACTGAAGCATGCCGAACTGCCACGCGATCAGATAGCCGACGATAAGACCGAACACGACCGAGCCCATGCGCACGAACTTGTTGCGGAAGGAATTGAAGAAGACGATCGTCAGCAGCACCGCCGCGGCAACCGTAAGATTGCGCCAGCCGGCGAAGACGAGCGGATCGGTGTCGGGACGTCCCATCGCGCCGAAACCGCCGCAGCAGCTGATCAGGCCGACCTTCACGAGGCCGAGACCGATGAGCGCGACGACGATGCCGGAAACGAGCGGCGTGATGATCGTGCGAAGGCGCTTGAAGAGAAAGGCCGCGATCATCTCAGCGGGAGCCGCCGCGATGCAGCAGCCGAAGATGAGCGGAAGTCCCCAGACGGCCTGCTCTGGGTGTCCCCCCGTCTGCGACTGCGCGAAGAATCCGATCGCAATCAGCGGAGCGATGAACTGGAAGCTCGTTCCCTGGACGCAGAGAAGCTTAGCACCGACCGGTCCGAGACGCTTGCACTGGATGAACGTGCAGATGCCGGAAGCGAAGAGCGCCATCGAAATCATGAACGCCTTCACTTCGCCGGACGTGCCGAGCGCACCGCAGATGATGATCGGCGGAGTGATGATGCCTACGAAAATCGCCAGCAGGTGCTGGAGCGCGGCAAAGAGCGCTTCGAAGAACGGCGGCTTGTCCTCGATGCCGTAGACGAGACCGGTATTGTGCATGCCGATGCGGCCGATGACCGCCAGCAGCCGTTTGCTTTCCTCCTCGGACACGATGCCGTCATCGAGAATGCCGTCCACGAGCTTCTCGAGTTCGGCACAATCCGAATCAATCGCCGCGAGCGGCTTGACGAGTCCGAGAATCGCCTGCGCCTCGCGAATGTCAACCTTACCGTCATCGTTGACAAAATTCTTCAAGCCCTGCACGAGCTGAAGAAACGCCTTCTTTTCAGATACTGTCACAGCTTGCCTCCTTAATCGTTTAATGAAATCCAATTGGCTAATTATAGCAAATATGGCTTGACCATGAAATGCGAAACTAAAGCACTAGTTCCTCTCGGCCGCCAGCGCGGGAAACATCGGCAGGAGAAAGGCGGGGCCCGCGGACCAGGCATGGCAAAGCGACTTGCCGTACGGACGGGCATAAAATTCGTAGCGGTCATTGCCCTTCTGCGCGGACTCGAAGCCCTCCCAGAAAGCATTGACGCCCTCGTCGTACATCGCGCCCCAGACGGACTCGAACTTGCGCTTGGCGGCCTTTGTCTCGCCTGCCTTCATAAGCGCCCAGACCTCCATGGTCGACATATAGGGCGTAACCGTCGGCGGCAGATCGTCCGCGGCGATTTCGGCGGCATACTTCTTCGCCGTCTCGCCCGAGACAAGATCGAAGACGATCGCGAGCGCGCGCGAATGACGCGTGCCGTCCATACCCGCCGCCACGAGCTTCGCGCGCAGCGCCTCGGCTTTCTGATCCCACTTCGCGGCGGACGCCTCGTCCTTCACAGCCCGCGCGAGATTCACGGCGGACTTGAGCGCGGCAAAATAAACGACCTGCAGCGTGGTCTCGCTCTTGAGTTCTCCGCCCTTCGAATCCGTCCAATCGAGGAAGTTCCACTGGAGGTTCTTCGCGTAGTATCCGCGCTTGTCGAGATAATTGTCAAACGCCTCGACGCGCTCCTTGATGCGCGGATAATGAAGCGAGAGGAAACGCGCGTCCGGGAATTTCTGCTGGACGAGATCGTGTCCCACCACCCACCAGAGCGAATACGAACCGATGCCGTTGACGTGTCCGAGCCAGGCCGGCGTGCCGACCGCGGCGAGCGAACGGCGGCAGGGTTCGGGATCGTTGAACGAATAGGCATTGGCAAGGCACGAGACGACGAAGTCACCCATCCACGGCAGACGGTCGCGCTTGGGACCGTCCAGAAGGAAGGTGCGGGTGCAAAGTCGGAGCGTCTCGACAGCAGTGCGCCAGATGCCGGCGGCGCGGCGATTGGGCGCCTGATAGGTGACGGACGGTTCGCGGCGGTCGACTTCGGAGAGGAAACGGACGTCCCTCGTCTTGCAATCGAAGCGGAAGTATCTGAGCGCGAGCGGATATTTGCTGCGCCACTTTCCATCCGGGGTCTTGTCCATTAGCGTGATCTGCTCGAAGCCGTTCCAGTCGTTGTTCTTAACTTCCTCGAGCGACTCGCCGACGAAGAGTTTCGGATGCTCATTGGCGCCACAGACCACATAACCGATCTCTTCGCGCTTAAGATCGTAAATGCCATCGCCGATTGCGGATACGGCAACCTCGTGAACAGGACGCACGCAACGGTGCGGCGGCACGTCATTCGAGCCAGGAATAAAATCATAACCCTCGACAGGGCTCTCGCTGTAGAAGCATTTCGGCTCAACGGTCGGATACACGAACCTACCCGGCCAGCCAACCTTGCAAAGCGCGGCCTTCGACTCGTCCACCGTAAGCTTCAATTGCCAGGCCTCGCACTCGCCGACTTTGTAGCACCATCCACCGGCATTGGCGACAGTCGCCACCAGCGCAACTGCAATCGAAGCGAACAACTTACTCATTTCACTGCCTTTCTTGCCCCTGAGAAGCAATCGCTTGGTTTTGGAAGTCTCACCGCCCTTGAATTCAATCTGACTCTTGGACAAAGAAAAATGTTCGGCAAGGACGTCGATGATCTCCTTGTTGGCCTTGCCATCGACCGGGGCGGAATGAATGCGCACCTTGAGCGCATCTCCGAGGAGTCCGTCAACCCCGCTCTTGGAAGAACGCGGCTGTGCCTTGACGTTGACGATCACGCCTTCCTGCGTCTCGGTAAACCAGCTCATCGGATGACGAGATACACAAGCCAGTTGAGGCCGAGCGAATAGAGATTGGCGAAGAAGTCGTCGATGACGATGCCGCGGCCACCGGGAACGGACTGCAGTCCGCGACAAGGCCAGGGCTTAATGATGTCCACCGCACGGACGATCACGAAGAAGATCACCATCGACCACCACGGCAGGGCAAGGATCGGAATGCCCACGAACGCAATCGGATAGAGCATCCACTCATCCGCCGTGATGCGTCCGTCATCCTTGATGCCGAGCAGTTTCTCCGCGCGATCGCAGAACGGAATCGCCATCAGCGTAAAGCCGAGGCAGGCGACGATCTGAATGTAGGGCGGCAAAAACGCGAAAAGATACGCAAGCGCGACCCCGGGCAAGGAGCCGAAGGTGCCGGGCGCGAACGGAGCAATAAGCCCGAGTCCGAAACCACTCGCCACGAAAAGACAGAACCTATCCCAAAAACGGTTGAAATTCATTTGCACATCCGATTCTTACGGAACGCGAGCGCGTAGACGAGGACGACGGCGAAGCAGATCACCGGGACGATGAACGAGGCCCTGAGCGACATGCTGCAAAGCTGGAGGTTCGTATCCCACGTCGCGTCGAACGTCGGCACGAGCTTGCACCAGATGGAATTCGCATTGCCGATGATGTTCGCCATCCACGGGGTCAGGAGCGCCCCGCCGACGATCGCCATGATGAGTCCCGCGGCACCGAGCTTATGCGCCTTGGGATCGATGCCGCCAAGTCCGATGCCGTAGATGGTCGGGAACATGAGCGACATGAAACCGCTCATCGCACAAAGACAAAGGACGTTAGCCGAGAACGGCAGCGAGCCGATGGTGAAGAGGACTGTTGACGGCAGGTACATCACGCCGAAGGAGGCCGCGATCGCACCCAAGGCGAAGAGCGCCATCATCATGGCGGGATTGAAGTACTTCATCAGGAAAGTGCAGAGCCAGCGGCAGACGATGAAGAGACAGAGCGCGATCAGATAATAATTCGCCGCGGTAGCAGGCGTGACGCCGAGCTCCTTCTGGCAGTAGACGTTCATCCACGTCCAGGCCGCGATCTGCACGCCGACGTAGAACACCTGGGCGACCACGCCGAGATACCAGCGCGGCGAACGGACGAGGATTCCGAGCACTTCGCCGACACTCGTCCTCTCCGCCTGCACCTTGTCGATTTCAGTCGGTTTGGAAAGGAAGAAGAAAAACCAGATCGCTGCGGCGATGGCACAGAGTCCCACATAAGGAACACAGACCCAGAACAGCTCGTGGTGGACGATTGCGTCCAGCGCAGCCGGAGCCATGGCCTGACGTTCCGCGACCGTCGCCGGATTGAGGTTGGCGAGAATGAACTGCTGGGCGAGGATGATGCCGGCCAGCGACCCGAGGGGATTGAACATCTGAGCGAAATTGAGCCGGCGCACTGCCGTCGACTCGTCACCGAGCGCCAGTACGTAAGGATTGCAGGTCGTCTCCAGCACCGCACAGCCGCCGGCTACGATGAAGATGCCGACGATATACGTCCAGAAACTCTGCATGATGCAGGCGGGAATGTACAGCAAGGCCCCGAGGACATACACCCCGAGGCCCGCGAGCACTCCCACCCGATATCCGGCGCGCTGAATCAGCAACGACGCGAAGATCGCGATCACCGAGTAGGCGCCGTAGAAGGAAATCTGGACAAAGCCGGCCGTGGACTGACTCGTCATGAAGATCTTCTGAAACGACGGCACGAGATTGTCCGTCATATTGTTCAGAAGTCCCCAGAGGGCGAAGCAGCTCGTAAGCAGGACGAAGATCGCCAGGTACTTGCGAGGAACGACCGGAATGTCCGATTTCATCTCTTCAGTTTTCCTTTAGATAAGACTCAGGTAGAGCTTCTCGATTTCCTTGACCGTGCAGTCACGGGGATTGCCGGGACGGCACGCATCGGCGTAGGCGGACTTCGCGAGGAACGGCACGTCCTCCTTCTTGAGAATGCCCTTCAGGTTCGCGGGAATACCGACGTCCTTCGAGAGCTTCTCGACCGCGGCAATCGCGGCCTTGCGCGCCGTCGCGAGGTCCATCTTCTCGACACCCTTCACACCCATCGCCTTCGCGATTTCGATGTAGCGCTTGCCGGTCTTCGAGGCATTGAACTTCATCGCGGTCGGCAGCAGGATCGCACAGGCGACGCCGTGCGGAGTGTTGTATAGCGCGGAGAGTCCGTGAGCCATCGAGTGATCGACGCCGAGGCCGACATTGGAAAAGCCCATACCCGCGATGTACTGTCCGAGCGCCATGCCCGCACGGCCCGAGGGTTTGTTCTTCACCGCATCGCGAAGATTGGCGGAGATGAGACGGATTGCCTCGAGATGCATCATGTCCGTCATCGGACAGGCACCCTTCGTGATGTAGCCCTCGATCGCGTGCGTGAGCGCGTCCATACCCGTGGCAGCAGTAAGACGGGGCGGCATCGAGCTCATCATGTCCGGATCGACAAACGCCACGACCGGGATGTCATGCGGATCGACACAGA
>DCIL01000073.1:8736-17779 GCA_002315875.1 Verrucomicrobia bacterium UBA1727
TGGCGGTATCCATCGAGCTGCCGCCACCGATGGCGATGATCGAGTCGGCCTTCGCCTTCTTCGTGGCCTTGACGCCGTTCTTCACGTTCTCAATCGTCGGATTCGGCTTGATCTCACTGTAGATCTCGTACTTGATCTTCGCCTTGTCGAGTATCGAGGTAACCTTCTTGGTGACACCGAACTTGATGAGGTCGGGATCGGAGAAGACGATCGGCTTCTTGAGTCCCTTCGCCGCGAGCTCCGCTACGATTGCTTCGATCGCGCCGGCGCCGTGATACGAGGTTTCGTTGAGAATGATTCTGTTCATTTTTGCTTTGACCTTTCTTGTGGACGTTAGAGAAATCAACGGACGATCGCCTTGCGGGCTTCAGCGAGATCGGCGAAGTCGCCCGCGGCGATCATCTGCACGATCAGGTTGCCGATCGCCGTGCCCTCGACGGGACCGGTGAAGACCTCGAGCCCCGTCGCCTCGGCGGTGAGCGCGTTAAGATACTTATCCTGGCAGCCGCCGCCGACGATATTGATCGAGGTGTAGGTCTTGCCGGTCACCTCGGAAAGCGTCTTGACCGCCGCGGCATAGCACTCCGCGAGCGACTTGTAGACGCACTGCATCAGCTCGCCCACCGTGGACGGCGCCTTGCCGTTCTTCTCCGCTGCGGCGAGCACCTCGACGATCATGGAAGCCGGATTCATGAAGCGCTGCTCGTTGACATCGATGGTGACGTTGTAGTCGCTGGCCGAGCGCGCAGCCATTTCGAGTTCGGCGAAGGAATACCATTTGCCCTTCTGGTAGTCCTTGATCGCCTTGAGCGCGTCGATCGTCTCATCCCGATCACGTCCCTCGACATAGCTCACGCCATTGAGCTCGCGGCGAATGGACTGGATGATCCAAAGACCCATGATGTTCTTGAGGAAGCGGAAGCGTCCCCACGCGCCGCCTTCGTTCGTGAAGTTGGCGGCACACGCGGCAGGCGTGGTGATTGCGCTGTCGTTCTCGACCCCGAGGAGCGACCAGGTTCCGCTCGAAAGATACACCGCCTTGTCATCGCGCGCCGGCACCGCCAGAAAGGCGCTCGCCGTATCGTGCATCGCCGGCTGGACGACCTTGATGCCCTCATACTCGCCAACGGTCTCGCCGGGCATCTTAAGCTCTCCGAAGATTTCGACCGGAAGCCCGAGCTTCGCGATGAGATCGCGGTCCCAATCCATCTTCGCCGCATCGAGCAGCGCCGTCGTGGACGAATGGGTGTACTCGTGGACGATCTTGCCGGTGAGCGCGTAGTTGAGATATTCGGGAATTGAAACGTACTTCGCTGCCCTGGCGAGCTGTTCCGGATGTTCCTTCTTGAGCGCCCATAGCTGATAGATGGTGTTGAAGCTCGTCTTCTGGATGCCGACGCGCGAATAGAGATCGGCGAAGGACATCACTTCCTTCTCAATTTCCTTGTCCGCATCTTGAGTGCGATTGTCGCGATAGGCGACGGGATCAGAGCAGATTTTACCTTTCGCATCCACAAGCACGAAGTCCACGCCCCAGGTGTCGATGCCGACCGATTCGATCGTATACTTCTCCGCGGCTGCATCGATGCCGGCCTTTACGGACTCCACCAGGCGGCCGAGATCCCAACAGTCGTGACCATTGAGCTGCACTTGGGAATTATCAAAACGATAGACCTCCTCAAGCTCGATTCTTCCGTTCTCGACCCAGCCGACGATGTGCCGTCCGCTCGAAGCCCCGATATCAACTGCAACGTAGTATTTCATGGTTTTGAATTATATCAAATGGACATTTTGCGGACAAGCACGACACTTCATCCGTTAAATCTTGCGACGGTAATTGCTGACGGTGCGGCGCTTCACCTTGAAACCCTCTTTAGCCAGCATCTGAGAGAGCTGCTCATCACTGTACTTCACGCCCGCGGGCGCCGCAGCGATGATTTCACGCAACCTCGCAATCGGCGCGCGATCGATCCGCGCGAAGAAGAGACGGAACGGAATGGTGCCCACCGGGGTCTTCACCTGCTTCTTTTCCGCCGCGCGACTGATGGTGGACACCGAGCACTTGTGGCCGAGCTTCTCCGCCACTTTCTTGCAGATCTCCGTCATCGTCTGGACACGGATCGCATCCGGCCCCTTCTTGAGGAACTCCTTTTGTCCCGAAATCGCCAGTTGCGCCACTAACTCGATCATCTCCTTGCGACGATTGACTGCGGTATTGAACTCGCGCGCCTTGCGCACCTTCTCCTGCGCGTATTTGCGCGTCTCCTCATCGAGCTCGCGATCGGACGCCATCGCTACGTATCGGGGCGAGACATCCAGCTCGGGGAGTCCGCCCTGGTCAACCGTCACCTCGCCGTCCCGATCGACAACGATGTCGGGCGTGACGTATTCTACCCGCACATGCTCGAACGCAGCGCCCGGCTTGACGTTGAGCTTGCTGATGAGCGGCAAGAGCGACCTGTCGGCCTTGCCTTCGTTGATGTGCTCGATGCCGCGCACGAACCGATCGCGCTCGGCGGCGGGAATCTTTCCGATCTGCGCCAGCAGGCATTCCTTGAGATCCTTCGCTCCGCAGCCGCGCGGATCAATGCTCATGATGAGCATGCGCGCCTCGTTTAATTCCTCCTCGGTCGCGTGAATGCCGTTCAAGGCGAGCGTGGTCAGAATGGACCTCTCCTCGCCGCGGAACATCCCGCTTTCATCGAGTTCGCAGATTATCGCCTCACAAAGCTGGGCCAACTTGCCGGAAACGCCCTTCATCCGGAGTTCCCCGGAAAGATGCTCGATGAGCGACTTACCCTTCGCGCGGGCATTATCGAGAATAAAGCCGTTCTCACCCGTAAGCCCCACCAAGCGCGGCGGCATTAACGGAAAAGACCCCTCGAGCGCGGGATTGGAGTCGAGTTCCTTGCGGACCGTCTCCTTCAGATCGTTGATCGGAAGCTTGAGGAGCGAAAGCCCGAGCCGCATCTGCGGCGAGATGCGCTGCAGCTGCCGCTGCTTCGTCTGCATTCCCATCCCCATCGACATCGACATAGCCATCGATCAACCCTCCAGCAGCCGCTTGAGCTCCTCTTCGTCAATGACCTCGGTTCCGAGCGTTCGCGCCTTCTCCGTCTTGGTCGCGCCGGTGTTCGCTCCGGCGATAAGATAGCGCGTCTTCTTCGTGACCGAACTCTGCACGATGCCGCCCGCGGCAGTTATGAGCTGGGCGTATTCCTCGCGGGGACGCGACAAGGTGCCGGTAAGGACGCAGCCCTGACCGACGAGCGGACCCGTAGTCGCCACTTCGGTCTTCTCCGCCACGGGCTTGATTCCTATCTTCGAGAGCCGCCGCATCCATTCGTCAAGCTTCTCCTGAATCTCGGGGGACGGCACAAGCTCGCCGCTCGCGATCTTCTTCGCGGTCGTAACTCCGATCGTGGGAATGCCCATCGCAAAGAGCCAGCGATGGAGCGGCAGCGTCTTCGCCGCATCCAAGGCCGCCTTCACCTTGGTCGCATTGCGTCCGAAGCGGTGTCCCGACGTCTCGATCGCGTAATAATCGACTTCGCGAAGCTTGAAGAGATCGAGCGGATCGGAAATGAGTTTCTGTTCGACCATCGCATCGATCACCGTCTCTCCAAGCGCCTTGACGTCGAGCGCGTTGCGCGAACAGAAGTGCTCGACCCGGCGGGCGAGCTGGGCGGGACACTCCGGATTCACACAGCGGATCGCGACCTCGCCTTCTTCACGGCGCGTCTCGCCGCCGCAGACGGGACAACGTTTGGGCATCACGAAGACCTTCTCCGTTCCCTTGCGCTTCTCGACAATGACCGAATCGATCGCAGGAATCACGTCCCCCGCCTTCACCAGCCACACGCGATCTCCGACCCGAATGTCCTGGCGCGCGATCTGGTCCGCATTGTGCAACGTAGCCCGCGAAACCACACTGCCCGCAATCTCGGTCGGAGTAAGCTCGGCGACCGGCGTCAGGATGCCGGTACGCCCCACCTGCACGGTGATCGCCTCGACCGTCGTCTCGGCACGCTCTGGCGCATACTTGTAGGCGCGCGCCCATCTCGGACCATGCGCCGTCGCCCCAAGCTCATCGTAGAAGCGCCGTTCGTCCACCTTGATTACCGCGCCATCAATCTCGAAACGGAAAGTGTGCCGCTTTTCACCAAGTTCGTTGATTGCCTCAAAGACCTCATCGATCGTCTTGGCGTACTTCGACCACGGCGCAACCGGGAACCCCCAACGCGCAAACGCCGCTATCATCTCGGAATGCGTGGCGAAACCCTCGCAGCCGACTCCACCGGCGTTGTAGATTACGACATCGAGGGGACGCTCTGCGGTCACTCGCGGATCGAGCTGCTTGAGCGAACCTGCGCAGGCATTGCGGGGATTGGCAAACTCCTCCTTGCCCTCCGCCGCCATCTTCTCGTTGAGCGCCACAAAACCCTCACGCGTCATATACGCCTCGCCGCGCACTTCAAGATCGCGCGGAGCACCCTTCGGCAACACCTGCGGAACCGAGGCAATCGTGCGCACGTTGGCGGTGATGTCGTCCCCAATCGTACCGTTACCACGCGTCGCGGCGCACTTGAGGACTCCGTTCTCGTAGCGGAGCGAGAGCGATATGCCGTCGATCTTCGGCTCGACCACGTATGTAAAGCCGGAAATCGACTTGGTGATGAAATCGTCAAACGTCCTCAGTTCGTCGAAGGAATGGGTCTTGTCGAGGGACTGCATCGGCGGTTCGTGCACCACCTTCGCAAAACCCTCCGAAGTGCCGCCGGCGACCTTACGAACCGGAGAATCGTCGGTTGCAAACTCAGGGTGCTCCGCCTCGAGTTTTAAGAGCTCGCTCTCCCAGAGGTCATAATCGCGGTCGCCAACAGTGGGTTGATGCAAATCGTAGTAGTCGTGGTTGGCCTTTTCGATGAGGCCGCGCAACTCTGCCATCCTCGCCGCAATTGCATCCACTTCTTTCTTACTCCGTGGATTTCTTATACCTTATCTTCTTGGGGGCGGTCGGAGCAGACTGAGGAGCAACAACGCCGCTATTCGATTTCTTCTTTCCGAGGTTCTCCGATTCGGCGTGACGTTTCGTCACCAAAACAGGTCTCGTATATCCGGCGCGTGCGAGGCATCCCATCAGAAACCTTGCAGGTCTGAGGTCCTTGACTTCGGGATCAAGCTGAATGTGAATTACGCGATTGTGAGGGACGTCATAGTCGTCGAGAATTTCCGCAACTTCCTGGGGCTGCACCTTCTCTTCGCCGAAATAGACGCCATCGGTCGACACCCTGACAGCAGGATGCTGAGCGTCGAGTTCGAGCTGACGAGTGCTGGCACAGCCGCAATTTAAGAGGCATACATAAATGACAGTGCCGGCGATTATGCTCATAAGCGGGTTGCGCTTCCAGACGTGGAGGCCAACCGTAACGATGCCGGCGATATAAGGATAGGCAGTTTTCCAGGCAAGACCAGAGTAGGTATACATAATGAGTCCGGCGATTATGATCGGCGAGGCATATTCGCCGACCACCACCACCCATTTCGGCAGCATGCCGGCGCGCTTGCGAAATATCACGAACGGCAACGCGCGCAACGCGAAATTAACCACGGCACCCACCGCGATTATGCACAACATGTAGCAAAAGTCGTTCACGGTTCCCCTATGCTCCAAGCCGCCTTCCACGGTATCGTGAGTGAATCTTCCTTAAACTCAATCGGCAGCCATACGTAGCGACCATCGATCGCATTCTCAGGGCGCCAAATATCGAACATCGCGATGTAGCGATCCTTACCCGGAAGCTTAAGAATAAAGGTGGATTGACCTCCCCAGGTAAGGTCGGCAGATTGACCGGTAACCGTGTTCGTTCCCTCGCACGGGTTGCCCAACCGCTCCCAAGGGCCGCGCAGATTCTTCGCGCGATACAGCCGAGCCTTGTTGGGCTTCCAACCGGTACAGCCCGAGCCGATCAAGTAATACCACTCGCCGCGCTTGCAGACCGCCGGCGCCTCCGTGTAGTCGTTGATGGCAACACGCCACCACTTACCGGAAGAATGAAGGTAATCATCAGTAAGTTCGGTGAAGTGAAGCGTCGCATCATACTCGGAGGCACAGATGTGATAGGCCTTGCCGTCGTCGTCAATGAACACCGTCTGATCCTGCGACATCTGTCCGGTCTTCAACATTCCGTAAAAGGTATAGGGAAACTTCGAAAGCTCCGGATGAACTGCGGGATCCCAAGGATTGGATATGGCAGCGAACTTCTCTGCCTTCGCCTTATCATCGGCAGAAAGCGACGACGCATTGAATCCTTCAGGTAGCAAGCCCTTATTCGGACGCTCCGAGCGCACGAGTTTGAAAGGTCCTTGCGGACGGTCGGCGATTGCCACGCCGAGATGAGCGGCGGTATAACCCTTTCCGCGAAGCTCGTTATGGAAATACATCACGAACTTGCCCGTCTTCTTGCAATAGACGACCTTGGGGCGCTCAATCACACTGCCGTCGGCAATCGGCGACTCATGGTCGGCAGAGCAGGTAAGCGCGGCGCCTTCGTCCTGCCAATGGACGAGATCCTTCGAGGAGTAGACATGCACGGCAGCGCCATGGGCGTTATTGCCGGCCTTGCCGTCGATCTTATGCTCACCATACCACCAGAAGCGCCCTTCGTGCACAATCACGCCGCCACCGTGCGCATTGATGTGCACTCCATTATTATCAGGCCAAATCTCGGCGCTGCGAACGAGCGACTCGCCGGCTACGACCACCGCCGAACCCAGCGTTGCCATCGCCAACATCACTACGGTTTTCTTTATCACTTCTTAATCCTCTTCAACGACATCACGTTAAACAGATTAAGCGAATAGAACACCACCAACATCGTCACCACGCCCATATAGCCGAAGCCGAACTTGTCGGATACGAGAATCGCCGCCTGATTACCGGCGAGACCGGCAAAGCCCCACGCGGACAACACCGCACCATGTATCTTTGAGATATTGGTCATGCCATAATTATCGGCAAGGATCGCCGGGATGACGGAGAATCCAGCGCCGTAGCAAGCGTTGATGACCAGAAGCGCGAGGCCAATCATCATCGGATAGAACGACAGCGTCATAATGCCGATGGAGATCGAGAGGATGATGAGCAAGATGTTGATTCGGCGCGCGAGGCGGTCAGACCACCAAGCGAAAAGGAAACGTCCGCCGCCATTCATCAAACCGGAAAGCGCAATGACGGTAGTGATGAGGCCTTCGGAGTAGCCCACCGTGGGAGATTTCATCATCTGCTTGGCCAACGGAATCAAACAGAGTCCGCACGAGATATTCAAAAACATAAAGAGCCACGAACGGACGAAGAACACGTCCTTAAAGAGCCGACGATAATGAAACTCAAGGGACGGGATGCCATGGCCGAAACTCTGCTGCTCGAGCTGGGGCTTCTTTAGCATAAACGCAGCGGCGAACATCGGAACGGCATAGAACGCGGCGAATACCAAGAACACCCGCGTAATGCCATAGGTCTCAAAGCCGCGCATATGAAACATCGCAAATGACATCTCCGACCCCCAGTGAATACCCTTGAAGAGGATGGTGGAGAGAGTGGAACCAAGACCGAAGGAGATAATCGGTAGCGCCGCCGCTATCGCCTTATGCTCATAAAACCAGAGCATCATCGTCTTTACCGGCGAAATATAGATGATGCCGGTACCGGTACCGACTAGGAAGCCGTATCCAAGATAGATGAGGTAGAGATTCTGAAGGCGCACGCCGAGCTGGGTAACCAGCAGACCGGAAATGAAAAGCGAGGTTCCAATCAGCGTGGAAAGCCGGATGTTCCGCTCGACAATCTTACCAAAGAATGCAGCGCCCATCCCGAGGAAGAAGATACCGAGGGAAAAAGCGAATTGTACCTGCGCTTTCGTCACTGGATTCTCTGCCGTAGAGATATAAGACGCAATCCCATCGGAGAAATTGGTGAATGCATAAATTTGACCAACCGAAACCGCCAGCAAAAATGCCGGCAAAACCGCACGAAAGAATCTTCTCATATTTGAGTATTATACCAAATTACCGTGCTCCCCCGCAACGCGCTTCGCGTCACCCAAGTCACCATACTGTAGATTCAATTCTCACGCTTGCGTTATTCTACAGCGTGAACTCATCGTGACAACACCGCTCGATAAAGGAGGCTTCAGATACACGATGGTCTAATGTTCCCAAAGTTCCCACAATGTTCCCATGAGTTTGGGAACATTGGAATGAATTATAAGAGAGAGAATATGTGTATTCTCTCTCTTTTTTCTTTGCTTATCGTTCACTAATTTCCAATGTTCCCAATGTTCCCTCGTGAGCGCATAATTTCAAAGCCAACTGCAAATGTTTAGATGGGAATTGGGAATATTGGGAATATTAGAATTTTTTCGGCAAAGTGGGAAAAAAAGTGCCTCTCAGGTCACTAACAGATATGGAGGGGCGAGCAAGTGCGGCGCGGAGGAACAGAGATCAAGAAGCGCTTCAAGGCCTTATGAGGAAGCGGCAGGGAGAGGGGATGGGAAGCGTAACGCACCGAATTGGGAAACGTGACGTACCGGATTGGTAAGTCTGGCGCACCGGATTGGTTAGCGTGGCGTACCGGATTGGGAAGCCTGGCGTACCAGATTGGGAAGCGTGGCGTACCGGATTTGCCGTCCGAGGGGATCAAAATGGTGTCCATTGGTCCTTCTCGGGCGGCAAAATAACAAATAAAACAACATCGTGATCAGCGGAAGAGCGGTTACGATCACGGGCAAGAACCTATTGCCAGACAGCACGCAGAACGTTAAACTGCACCGCCGCGGTAGGTTATCCCTGCCGCGGCGGTATTTGTTATCGGAATTGAACCGAACTTAGGATTACTTCGCAGTAAGCGCAGCAACGCCAGGGAGAATCTTGCCCTCGAGGAACTCGAGAGAAGCGCCGCCACCGGTAGAGACGTGGCTCATCTCGGGAGCCTTGCCGCTCTTCTTCACCGCGCTGACAGAATCGCCGCCGCCGATGATCGAAG
>DCIL01000013.1:0-1323 GCA_002315875.1 Verrucomicrobia bacterium UBA1727
TGACATAGGCAATGAAGCGTTCGGCATCAACTGGACCGACCTCCCGTGCGAGAATGCCAAAACAACGAGAGCCGAGCTCGACTTCACTTATCATTGCGTCAGTCATCTTCGTTACCTCCTTGCACCATGAATTCGACAGGGTTAGCCACGCGCATACTACCAATGTTCCTAATCTTCTTCAAAATCCCTTTGTCTGTCGTGAGAAACCAATCACATTCGGCCTTCTCTGCTGATGCCAAATGCAATGCGTCCTTAGGCTTGATGCCAAACGACTGTATCTCTTTTCCACGCGCAGCCACATCCTCCGTGGTCTCAACATGAACCGTCGCATAGTCAAGCCACTCGAAAATCGTCTCGCGACGATCAATAAAAGGATTCTTCAACACCTCATGCACGAGGATATCAGACCAAACATACTCCAACGCCCCCGATCGCATCATCGTCTGAACCTGCATCTTCGCCATCGTCTCAAGAACAACACGCAAGTCCGTCTGCGGATCAAACGGGCGATTGTAGCAACAATTGTCAAGGTAAAACTCTCATGCTTCTGCTTGTATTATATCATATTCCATTCACGTACTCGTGGCTCATTTCGACGCCGTAGCGGAAACGAGACGAAAGTCACACCCTGTTTCTGCCGTTCGCACTGCACTCAAAACAGGCGTATGATACCACATTCAGATCAAAACCGTCAACCACAGGGCGAAAATACCGCACAAGAGAAAAAAGAAAACCCCGCGGAAACGGGGTTTTGATTGGAGGTGGGAAGCGGAGTTGAACCGCTGTAAGCGGATTTGCAGTCCGCGACCTAACCGCTCGGCCATCCCACCTAAGGGGTCAGTGGCGCGTATTATACCATACCCGCGCGCGACAAGTCAACCGGGGCGACGTGCCAGATGTTATTCGCGTACTCGAGCACCGCGCGGTCGGACGAGAAGCGTCCCGAACGGGCGATGTTGACGAGCGACATGCGATTCCACTTGCCGTGATCGCGATAGGTCTGGTCGACGAGATCCTGAGCGCGGCAGTAGTCCTTCATGTCCGCAAGGAGCATGTAGTAGTCGTTGTAATCAAGGAGATTGCGGAGGATCGGATCGAAAAGTCCGGGCTCGAGGAGCGAGAAGACATTCGACTTGATCATATCCAGAGCTTCCTTGATCTCCGGATTGTTATTGTAGTAGTTGAGCGAGACGTACTTCGGACGCAGCGCGGCGACATCGGGCGTACGCATGCCGAAGAGGAACATGTTCTCGTCGCCCACTTCCTGGTTGATCTCGACGTTCGCGCCATCGTAGGTGCCGAGCGTGAGCGCACCGTTCATCA
>DCIL01000013.1:1342-2175 GCA_002315875.1 Verrucomicrobia bacterium UBA1727
TGAACTTCATGTTGCCGGTGCCGCTCGCTTCCATGCCTGCGAGCGAGATCTGTTCCGAGACCTCAGAGGCCGGCATGATCTTCTCCGCGAGCGAGACCCGGTAGTCGGGCAGGAACGCGACGGAGAGGAGTCCCTTCATCTTCGGATTGGAATTCACCACGCCCGCAATGCCGTGGATGAGGCGGATGATGAGCTTGGCCATGTAATAGCCGGGAGCCGCCTTGGCCGCGAAGATGAACTGCCGCGGCACGGGATTGTAGGACGGATCGTGGAGGATGCGGTTGTAGCGGATGATGATGTAGAGCGCCAGGAGGAGCTGACGCTTGTACTCGTGAAGGCGCTTGACCTGGACGTCGAAGATCGCATCGGGATTGAGCTTGATGCCGAGCGACTTCCAGGCATAGTTCGCGAGCTGTCCCTTGTTCGAGACCTTGATCTTCTCGAGCGCGGAAAGGAAGTTGCCGTCATTCGCGAACTTCTCGAGTTTCTTCAGTTCGTCGAGGTGGGTGATCCACGTTTCACCAATGGACTCGCTGATGAGCTGCGAAAGCATCGGATTCGCCTTAAGGAGCCAACGCCGCGGCGTGATGCCGTTGGTGACGTTGTGAAACTTCTCGGGCCAGAGCTCGTAGAAGTCCCTGAAGAGCTCATCCTTAAGAATCTGGGTATGGAGCTCGGCGACGCCGTTGACGGACGAAGTGCCGACCAGACAGAGGTTCGCCATACGGACGTAGCGCTCGCCGCGCTCGTCGATGAGCGACATGCGTTGGAGCTTCTGCACGTCGCCGGGATAGAGCGAGGAGATGTTCTGGAGGAAGCGTCCGTTGATCTCG
>DCIL01000013.1:2236-3100 GCA_002315875.1 Verrucomicrobia bacterium UBA1727
TCGGCACCGGCCACTTCTCGAGCGCTTCCTGGAGAATCGTGTGGTTGGTGTAGCCGGTCGAGCGGCGGGTGAGGTCCCACGCGGTATCCCAGTCAAGACCCTCCTGATCGATGAGAATGCGCATAAGCTCGGGGATGACGAGCGTCGGATGCGTATCGTTGAGATGAATGAACACCTTGTCCGGCAGCACGGACCAGTCGCTGTTCGTCATCTTGAAGCGCCGCAGGATGTCCTTGAGCGAGCAGGCGACGAAGAAGTACTGCTGCCGGAGGCGCAGTTCCTTGCCGGCCATCGTGTTGTCGTTCGGATACAGGACCTTCGTCAGGTTTTCGGCGAGCGTCTTGCGCTGCACGGCCTCGACATACGAGCCCTTGTCGAATTCGGCAAGCGAGAAGTCGTCCACCGCCTTGGCGCTCCAGAGACGAAGCGAATTGACCGCATTGCAGTAACCGACGATCGGCAGGTCGTAAGGGATGCCGTCCACCGTTTCGGCCGGCTGCCAGTACCAGTTCTGACGCCCCTTCTCGGTGCGGCACTCGACGTGTCCGCCGAAGTGGACGTGCTGCGAGTATTCGGGACGGGCCATCTCCCACGGATAACCGTCCTTAAGCCAGCGGTCAGGTTCCTCGACCTGATTGCCGTTGACGATCTTCTGACGGAAGATGCCGTAGTCGTACCTAAGGCCGTAACCCATGCCCGCGAGATCGAGCGTGGACATCGAATCGAGATAGCACGCGGCGAGGCGTCCGAGGCCGCCGTTGCCGAGTCCGGCGTCGGTTTCGTAATCGCGCAGCGAGTTCCAGTCAATGCCGAAATCATTGAGCGCTTCCTGGCAGAGCTTGTCCGCCTTGAGGTTGATGACGT
>DCIL01000013.1:3135-67215 GCA_002315875.1 Verrucomicrobia bacterium UBA1727
CGAGGAGACGTCCGATCAGGAACTCCAGCGACATGTAGTAGACGCGCTTGGTGTTCTGGCGGCCGTATTCCTCCTGGGTGTTGATCCAGCGCTCGACGATGCGGTCGCGGACGGCATTGGCGAAGGCGGTGTAGCGGTCGCGATCGGTCGCGCGGCTATCGCCCTTGGCGAGCGAATACCTGAGATGCCAGGCGAAATCTTCCTTGAGTCCGTCGACGGACATGTCGACGCGGCGGTCTTTTTTCTTTGTTGTCTTCATTGCTTTTTCGTCTTTGTATGGATCAATTGAACAAACTCTTCAGCGAATCGGTCGCGCCCTTGAGCGCGTCACCGGCGCCCTTGAGCGAATCGGTAGCACCCTTGAGCGCGTCCGTCGCGCCCTTCGTATCGAGCTTCTTGATGGCCTCGATTCCCTTGTTGAGATTCTCGACTCCGGACTCAGAAAGCGCACCGGCCACGTTACCGAGGTCGACTCCGATGTCCTTCAAACTCACGCCGATCGCGCTGAGCGAGCGCATGAACGTCGCGAAAATGACGGCCTGGATCTCGTCCGGAGAAAGTCCGCCCTCCTTGCGTCCGAGCTCGGTGAGCACGATCGGCGGCATCGGCATCGTGAGCTTACCCCACTGCACCAGCACGCCGCGGACTTCGAGACGGTCGATGATGAACTTCTTAGACGGCTTCTTCGCCTCTGGCTTGGCTGGCTGAGCGTCGGCGGACTGATTCGTCTTGGCCTTCTCAGCGACCTCGGCCGTCTTCGCCTTCTCGAGCTTCAGTTCGAGTTCCTTCGCCTGACGCTCCTCGTAGGCCACGCGCTGCTCGTCGTCCCGTAGGTCATAGCCGCCGTTCGCGGAGGCGAGGAGTCGGTCGAAGTTGTTGAGTCCCTTGTCGTCCTTCACATAGGAAACGAAGACATTCTTCAGTTCGATGGTCTCGACCACGATCACATCGCTCATCGCCGTCGACATGTCGACATCGATGGTGAAGTGCTCGATCGAGCAGGCGACCCGTTCGCTGTAGCCCTCGGGATTCTCGAGGCGGAGTCCGTCAAGGATCACGCGTCCGAGATACTGGTTGATGTGGAGGGCGTCCATCTTGAACTTCGTGCTCAGCACGCGCGGCACCACCGAATTCACCACGGGACGCAACACGGTGGAATCCCAGACCGGGAGCGTCAGGACGACCGAAATCAGAAGCAATATCAGAATGCCGACTATCCAAAGAATCTTCTTCATATTCGTTTTACCTCTTCTTATTTTACGTCTTCGACTGTGATTTTCGTACGATGTCCCGAGCCGATGGTTTCAACTTCCATCTGGTTGGCCATCCACCGCTCGCCAAATTTCTTGATTCGCGTTCCCCAAAGCCGGCGCACGGGCTTGTCGCCCTTCAGCTCCTCGGCCTGCATCATCGCCCCGGTCTTGCGATCGACCCAAACGCGCACCGTGCGGTCTCCCTTTTTAAGAAGCACGACCGCACAGACCTGTCCGTGCACCGTCTCACCCTCACGGGTGGTGTCGAACGCAAAGTCATTCCAGTAGAGGTAGTCGAGCGTGATGTCGGACCAGGTGACATCGGTATTGCAGATCGAGGAATTGCCGTCGTTGCCTGGAACGAACGGCGAGCCGTCGATTGAAAGATCGGTCTTGCCTCCGCGGCGCTTGAGAACATAGTCGTGTTCCGCCTGCGAAATGCCGCGGCGATTGCGCAGGATGACGCGTCCGTTAAGCTCGACGTTCGCCGGCAGCATCCGCCGGCAGCTCATCACCAGCTCGGACGGAGTGGCGTTGGTCGACAGCAGGAACGATGCGAGAATCGCGGTGATCATTTCAGTTTTTCCTCCAGTTTCTTGTCCTCGGGACCTCCCGCGGACCGTCCCGTCTCATAATACTTCTTTGCCGCCGCGACATCATTCTGTTCGAGTTTGAGCCGCGCCATGTTGTAGTAGGCGAAATGATTCTTGGGATTCGCCATCATGCACTCCTCGAGCGATTTTTCCGCAGCCGCGATGTTGCCTCGCTTTTTCTCGAGCATGGCCTTGAGACAAAAGGCGGTCGGCGACTTGGGTTTCGCCTCGAACATCTCCTTGACGATCTTCTCGGCTTCCTCGTATTCGCCGCGCTTCAAAGCGCGCATGAAGAGATCCTTGCGCGAATGGCCCTTGCGCGGATTGTTGAGTTTCATCCTCTCGGCGGATTTCCGTTCGATCTTCGCCTTCCTCTCCGCCGCGAGCTTCTTCTCGAGCTCCGTAGTGTCGCTCACTGCCACCGCCTTGGCGTTGTCCTTGATCTGCGAGAGCAACATCGAATCAATTGCCGCGCTCACATAGGCGCGCTTATTGCGCAAGGTGGCGAACTCCGGCTTCTTGGCACGGTCTGGATTCTCCGCCTCGATCTGATCAAGCTTCTTGAGCGCCTCGCGATACTTCTCGACCGCTTCGCTGGTCTTGCCTTCGGCCGCCAGATCGGATGCGGTGTCGATGAGTTCGGAAGCCGGCTCCATCAGTTCCGAAAGCCGCGGTGGTTCCTTCTCTTCTTCTTCGGACGAGCCAAAAGGCCAGTACCAGCTCGCCTGAGCCGAAAGCGCAAGCGACGAAAACATCAATGCTGCCAGGGTCGATTTCATTTGCCGGCCTTCTTCAGTTTCTTCGCGGCATCACCGATCGCCTTGATGACCGCCTTCGAGGTGATGGTAGCGGACGTAATCGCCTCGATCTTGCCGCCCTTCTTCTTGAGCTTGAGCGTGGTCGCGTCCTGTCCGCGGAACTGTCCGATGAACTCCGGCGTATTGAGCTTCATTCCGAGTCCGGGAGTTTCGGACGCCTTGAGCGTCTTGTAGGTGACAAGCGTCTTCTTGTCCTTCTCGAAACCGACCATCAGCACGATCTCGCCGCCGTAGCCGCCGCCGTCACCACCCTCCGCGGCATAGCCGATGACCTTGTCCGCGGCATCCTTGCCGATGAAGACGCCGCTCGCTTCATCGATCTTGGCGACACCCTTTGGCATCACCGCCTTGACCGCCGCGACGCGATTCGCAGCTGCAGTCGCCTTGATCGGCTCGGCCGTGACATCGTTGACATACGCGAGCACCGACGCACAAACGCCGGAGATGATAGTTAGGCTGAGAACAAGTCCGAGAATTTTTTTCATAGTGGGAAGAGATTAGAAATGAGAGATGAGGTGGACATTGGAGTTTTACTTTTTTGAGCCGAAGGGTTTGGGGCCGGTCCAGCGGTTGATGAGCGGACAAAGCGCGTTCATGATGAGAATCGCGAAGGAGCAGCCCTCGGGATACGATCCGAGATGACGGATGAGCATGCAGACGAGTCCGCAGCCAAAACCGAAGATCACCTTTCCGAGCGCAGTAGTCGGCGAAGTGACGTAATCGGTCGCCATGAAGCACGCACCGATCATCACGCCGCCGGTCAGCACCTGCATGTGCGCGGGAGCGCCGCCGGCGAAGTATCCGTAAAGCCAGACGGTCGCCAGGAAGACGACTGGAATATGCCAGGTGATGACCTTGCGGCAGATGAGATACACCGCTCCAAGCGCGAGCGCAAGCGCGGAGACCTCACCGATGCAGCCCGGCATATTGCCGATGAGCATATCGGAAAGCGACGGAAAACTCGCGAGCGCTTTCTCGATGTGAGGGGTCGCCTGAGTGACGACATCGCAACCGTAGAGACGCTTCATCGCCGCAAGCGGAGTCGCCGTCGTCATCGCCTCAGGGGTCTTCCACCAGAGCGGCTTGAGCCAGGTGGTCATAGGACCGGTGAAGCTTATTAGCATGAAGGCGCGCGCGGCGAGGGCGGGGTTGAACGGATTCATGCCGAGTCCGCCGAAGACCTGCTTGCAGATGAAAATTGCAAAGACCGATCCGAGGACGGCCATCCAGAGGGGAAGTCCAGCCGGAAGATTCAAGGCGAGGAGGAGTCCCGTAACGACGGCCGAAAGATCGCCGATCGTATTCTCGCGCTTCATCGCGAGTCGGCAGATGGCCTCGGTCACGAGACAGGTCGCAACGCAGGTGGCGATCGTCCAGACGGCAGGCAATCCGAAGAACCAGATGCCAGCCGCGGTGGTCGGCAGAAGCGCGATGATGACGTCGAGCATGATGCGCGAGACACTTGAATGAGAGTGCGCGTGCGGAGAGCTCGACAGGATGAAGTGCTCGGCAGTATCTTTTGGTTTCATGGCGTGGGAAGAGATGAGAGATGAGAGATGAGAAATGACAGTGGAGGTTAGGTTCTTTGTTCTAAAGTGCTGAATTTCTGCAACATGGCGGTCAGCATACGACTGATTTCGTCCGCGAGCTGCCGTATGGAATCGTACTCGGAAATGTAACATTGGCGCTTAGCAATTTCAAGCTGTGTAAGCATCTCATATAAACTGCCGCGTGCAATTGAAAGAAAATGTGCATAATCACGATTTCCGGCACGCCCGCTGCCCTCGGCGATATTCGATGGAACGGAAACAACGGCACGACGCAACTGGTCGGTTAGCGCATACTTCTCTTGAGGTGGAAACAATCTCACCTGGTCATAGACGAGCTGCACTAATTCCATGGCTTTCTGCCAAACTGCCAATTTCTCGAATAAAAACTCACCACTCTCCTTCATCTCCACCTTATCCTTCATTATCTCAAAATACTAACCACCATTGTCCACCTATTTTCTCATCTCTACTTTCTCTCCCTCTCGGCGGCCGCGGCGGCTGCTTTCGCCTTCTCCGCCGCGATACGGGCACGGATCGAATTCTTCGCACGGCGGCAGAACTGGGTTATCGGACGATAGGCGGGACAACTGAAGCTGCACGCACCGCACTCGATGCACGTCATCACATGGAGATCCTCCGCCGCCTTGATGTCATCGGCCTCGACCGCCTTGGCGATCTCCGCGGCGTTGAGATTCATCGGACACGCCCTCACACAGCGTCCGCAATTGATACACGCCTGAGAGGAATACTGGAAAATGCGATTCTTCGAGAGAAGCAAAAGCCCCGATGTCGTCTTCGTCGTCGCGATCTCCAAGTTCGGCACCGCAAAGCCCATCATCGTGCCGCCGGAAATTACCTTCGCAGGAACTCCCTTCTCTCCTCCGCAAAACGCAACGAGATCGGAATACTTCGTTCCGCACGGAGCGAGAATGTTCTTCGGCTCCTGGACCGCATCGCCCGAAACGGTCGTAACGCGCTCCAGAAGCGGCTCACCCTTCTCGACCGCGTCCGCGATCGCGGCGACCGTGCCGACGTTCTCGACGACGCAGCCGACGTCGATCGGCAAGGCCGGCGGCTCGGGAACGATGCGTCCGACCGTCGCGTAGATCTGATGCTTTTCGCTGCCCTGCGGATAGAGAACGGGGAGAACAACGATCTCGACATTGCCGGAGATGTCAGCAAACGCCTTCTCCATCGCGGCGATTGCATCCGGCTTGTTCGCCTCGATGGCGATCCGCACGGCACAATCTCCGAGAATCTTGCGCATGATCTCGACGCCGATGCGGATGCGGTCGGCGCGTTCGACCATCAGATGGTGGTCGGCGCAAAGATACGGCTCGCATTCCGCACCGTTGAGGATCAGATATTCGCAGCGCTTGCCGGGCGGAGGATTGAGTTTGACCGAGGTCGGAAACCCTGCACCGCCCATTCCGCAGATGCCGGCTTCTTCGATTCGCTTGAGAAGATCTTCGCGAGAGGCAGTGCGCCAATCAAGAGGTTGAAGGTTGAAGGTTGAAGGTTGAAGGTCGGAGGGCTTCTCAGCCGTCGTGTCGAGGATGACGGCGGGGGCGACACCGCCAGCGGCACCGGAACGCGCTTCGACGGACTTGACGAGTCCCGCGGCGGGGGCGCGCACGCAGACGGAGATGAAGCCGTTCTTCTCGCCGATGAGCTGTCCGCGCTCGACGTAGTCACCGGGCTTGACGATGCATTTGGCCGGCGCGCCGAGATGCTGGCTCATGGACACTACGAGCTCGGCGGGACACGGAAGCTTCTCAATCGGCTTTGCGCGAGCGAGTTCCTTGTTGTAGTCGGGATGCACCCCACCCTTGAACTTGAAGGCACTCTTGACCGTTCTCATTTCATCTCCTTGCAGACATTGTCGTGAACGCGATATCCGGCCGGCAACTTGTCCGGTCCATCCTTGCAGTAAATGAGTCCATACGGCATCACCTCGAAAGTATTGCCGGAAATGTCGATGTCGACAGTGTCCGTATCCATGGAATAGACGAGGAGCGGAGTGGACACTTCGCGTTTCGGACGCACCAACGGACCCCATCCGCCACCGACGCGGAGAGTACGATTGCCCGTGAACGAGCAGCGCTTGAAGCCCTTTCCTTTCGGAGCTCCCCTGCACCAGATCTCGAAGGCCTGGGTGCAGTCCGTCATCGTGCAGTCGCGGAAATGGATGTCGTCCCAACCGGTCAAACTCGGAACCCCCTGCATCGTCGTCGCAGTATCGTAAACACCCCTGAACGTGCAGCGCTCCACGATCGCATCGCGGCAGTTCGAGCCGAACTCGACGCCGTTGCCGTAGCGGATGTGAAAGCCGCGCCAGCAATTATAGCACTCGCTACCGCCGATATCCGCGAAGTCGCAATCCGAAATGCGAATATCCTCGCGGATCGTCCGACCGGACCAACCACCCGCCATTCCATGCGCGCCCGTAGCCCGAATGAAAAGGTTGGACGCGGCAAAGTGCGAATTGAAGGAAACAGCGTGTTCATTCACGGCGATTGCAATCTCCTTCGCGAGCAGCGCGGGATTGTTCGTCGCGTGTACATAGATGTAGCCGTCGCGGCCGCAGAAGTCCCACGGCATGACGAGATCGCTGGGGTCAAAGCGCTTCCAGGGTTTCATCTCGCCGTCAACGATGAGGAACCCCGGATCTGGATCTCCACCTTTGAGGCCGGTGTGCGTCGCCTCGTTGGTAATGGCGACGCGCCAGAAACAGTGAGTGCAGTCCTCCCAGACGGACGGATCGGGCTTGATGATCTTGGTAGCGGTGATGACGGGCTTAGGGCCTTCGCCATAGGCCGTGAGGGTAGTGCGGTGAGCGGCGTCGCGGCCAGCAGGCAGGCGGACACCGCCGTAGAAGACATCGCCGCGGCGAAGAAGCGCGGTAGCGCCGGCAGGCAAAGAGGCGTTTAGTTTCTCGATCGTGCGCCAGGCCGTCGCCGGTGTCTTGCCGTCGGCGGAATCGCTGCCGGCGTTAGAAAGGTAGCGCACCTCACCGGCGAAGATATGACTGGCCGATAGGGTAAGAACAGCAAGCGTACAACAGCAAGTGAAGAGGCGGGGCATACAAGTGGAGAGGCGGGGCATAAAACTCAATGACCAGTTTCGAAATGAGGGTCGACGGCCATGCACTTTGCGGGACACTTCGCCACGATCTGTTCGTCCGTCGGAGGGTTCTCGTAATTGACCTTGGCGAGGAAGCCGTTGAAGGTGAAGTGATTCGCCTCCTTGCCTCCCGAGTTCTTCTCGCAGAGATGACAGCCCATGCAGCCGACACCGCAGACCTTGCGCACCTCGGGTCCGCGCACGGGATTGTTGCAGAGCACATGGATCGTGGCGGACGCCGGCACGAGTTCGATGAGCTTCTTCGGACATGCCGTCACGCACTTGCCGCAGCCGATGCAAAGACGCTTGTCGACCTTGGCGAGTCCGTCGTGAATCGAAATCGCGTGCTTCGGGCACACGTTCGCGCAAGCGCCATAGCCGAGACAGCCGAACTTGCAGCCCTTGTCGCCGCCCGCCGTTGCCGCCGCGACATTGCAGTCGCAGATGCCGTTATAGTCGCCGACGCGGATCGCCTCCGAGCGCGTGCCGCAGCACTTGACGAGCGCGACCCGCTTCCCCGTGGCCGTCGCCTCGACTCCGAGGATCTTCGCGATCGCCGCGGAGCACGCCTCACCGCCGGCGGCGCACGCCCCGTTGGGAGCGGTGCCAGCGACCAGCGCCCGCGCGTAGCCGTCGCAGCCGGCGAAACCGCAGCCGCCGCAATTGGCGCCCGGCAGTTCCGCGGTGACCATGCCGATGCGCGGATCTTCCTGAACGCTCAGGTAGCGATCCGCGACCGCAAGCAGAACCGCCGCGACGAGACCGATGCCCGCAATGATGACGATGGCAATGACCATAACGTTATTTCAATTCCTTGTTTACCACCGCACAGATGCAGCAGTCGGACCACACGTTCTCCGCCGTCTCGATCATGTCGATGATGGTGTAGATCGGAAGGATCACGCCGAGAACACCGAGCGGACCACCCACGCCGGCCATGAGCGAAAGCGTCAGGAAGTAGCAACCCATCGGAACGCCCGCGTTGCCGATCGCGCAGAGGACGGCAATGCCGCACCAGACGACCATCATGCCGAGCGAGGGGAGCATTCCGCCGCACTTCATCACGAAGAGCGAGGTGACGAGAATGAAGGCCGCGCAGCCGTTCATGTTGATAGTGCAGCAAAGCGGCAGGATGAAACGGGCGACCTCGGGCTTCGCGCCCATGTTCTTCTCGGCGGTGGCGACCGTGACCGGCAGCGTCGCGGCGGACGACTTGGTAAAGAGCGCCATCAGAAGAGCCGGTGTCATCTGCTTCATGACCTTGTAGCCGTTGACGCCGCGCAGGAAGCAGAAAAGCGGCAGAATGAGGAAGATCTGAAGGACATTGGCGCCAAGCACGACGGCGACGTACTTTCCGATCGAACCGATTGCCATGCCGCCGAAATCGCGGGCGAGCTGCTCGGAGAACGCGACGATGCCCAAGGGAAGCGCCCAGATGAGGCCCTTGATGATCGTGAACATCACCTTCTGAAGCCCGGTCAGGCACTGGAGCAACGCCTGCGCATGTTCATCCTTGCCGAGGAAAGCGAGAGAAACACCGAAGGCCGCGGCAATGAAGACGACCGGAAGCACGTTCCCCTCTAGGAAGGGCTTGATCAGATTACTCGGCAGCGAATTGAGGATGTGTCCGTAGACCGAAAGCGGCTTGGCGCCGAGGTTCTGGACCATTCCGACCTGTGCGCCGGCCTTGATGGCATCGTTGGAAAGCGCGTCCGGGGAGATGAGGAGGAAGAGTCCGAGACCGACGAGCGCGGCGATGAAGGAAGTTAGAACCGTGTAGGTGAAGGTCTTGCGGAAGATGCGTCCCGAACCCTCCTTGCCGAGTCCCGCGAGAGCAGTGATGACCGCGAGCGCGACCGTCGGAATCGCAACGAACTTGAAGCAGCTCGTATAGGCCGAAGCGAGGAAATCCATGAAATCATCGACCTTGCCCCAGCCGTTCTTGACGCTGAAGGTACCGATGACGGCGCCGATCACGAGCGCCAGTGTCCAGATGATTATCTGCTTGAACTTCATTTTATTTGTCCTTTTGTTTACCGAGTGAATTGAATTAATAAGGAAGTTTTACGAGGCCGGAGAAGCCCATGAACGCGAGCGAGAGAAGTCCGCCCGTCACCAGCGCAATGGCAATGCCGCGGAACGAGCGCGGCGGATTGGCGTGGGCGAGCTTTTCGCGGATGCCAGAGAAGATCAGAAGCGCCACGCCGAAACCGACGGCCGCGGCAAAGGAGAAGAAGACGGACTCGAAGAATCCGCTCCCCTGCTTGCAGTTGATCTCCGCCACGCCCAATACCGCGCAGTTGGTGGTGATGAGCGGCAGGAAGATACCGAGCGCCGCGTGGAGCGGAGGAAGGAAGCGCTTCATCGCGATATCGATGAACTGCACGAGCGCGGCGATCACCAGAATGAATGCGAGCGTATGGATGTAGCCGAGGCCGTTGGGCTGCAGAAGCCAGTGATCGATTGCCCAGGTCACTCCCGCGGCAACTGTCATCACGAAGATGACCGCGCCGGACATTCCGAGGGCCGTTTCGGTCTTCTTCGAGACCCCGAGGAACGGACAGCAACCGAGGAATCGGCTGAGGACGAAGTTATTTACCAGGACCGCACCGACGAGAATCATCAGATAGTAGCTCATAGCTTCCGTATAATACCATTTATTCACCAAGTATATCAAGCGTATCGAGGTCGATACTGCCCGTAAACACCTTCTTCACCGGACCGGTCAGCGTGATGTTGCGGAAAGCCCCGTCCACGTGTTCTCCGTCCACCAGCAGTTCAAACCCGCAGGCAGTGGAAACGCGCACGGGGAAAGCGAGTCCGTAATTGGCGACTCCGACCACCGCGGTAGCGACCGCACCGGTGCCGCACGCACCCGTCTCCGCCTCGACTCCGCGCTCGTAGGTGCGAACGTTAGCACGGTTAGGTGCACGGTAGGTGACGAAGTCCACATTGGTTCCTGCGGGGGCGAACTCGTCCGAAAGCCGGATGCGCCGCCCTTCGCCGTCCACATCGGTCTTCGCAAGGTTCTCGACTACGACAACCTTATGCGGTACGCCGGTGTTGACGAAGTCGCCTTTGAGATTCTTCGGATCGGGCATGCGGATGCAGACGAGCGATTCGGATTTGATTTCCGCCTCGACGACTCCCGCGAGCGTCTCGAAGCGCATGATGTCCGATGCCGCCGCACCGATTTCGCGCGCGAACGCGGCAACGCACCTGGCGCCATTGCCGCAGAGCTCGGCCTCGCTGCCGTCGGGATTGTAGAAACGCATCCGGAAGTCCGCCTCGCCTTCCGGCTTCTGCACGAGGATCACGCCCTCGCAACCGATGCCGGTGCCGCGGGCGGCCATGGTAGAAAGACAACGCCAATCGCCATGGAAGCGTCCGTCCCGGTCATCGATCATGATGAAGTCGTTGCCGGCTCCGTGCATCTTGACGAAATCGAGTTTCATATCGCTCACCACCATCCTTTCAATTCGGGAACCGACTCGCCGCCGGTCATCCGGATGAGATCCATAAGCACCTTGTACGCCTCGTTGAGAACGACATCGTCCTTCTTCGGCTCGTTGCGCTTGCGACGGCGCTTCTTCGCCGCGGTCTCCTCGTCATCGTCCTCATTCTCCTCGTCATCGAGTTCCCTGAGTTCGCGATCCTTGCGCATCTGCTCCTTGCGCGCGGCGTATTCGATGCTGACGAACTCGCGTTCACTGATCTCCTTCATGCCACGGACGTTCTCAAGGTGACGGACGAAGCGCGGATCCTTCGAAGTGCGGTTGACGGAGCGTTCGCGCAGGACCGGAACGTAGGAGTTGAGATTCCAGGACATATCGTAGTCAGCCGGGAGAATACGGCTGAAGGGCAACGAGTAGGTGAGCTTGTCCTCACCAACATCCAGAGAATCGAGCAGCGACGGCAGATGAATGTCGGACGCAATGCCTTCGAGCTGCGTAGACCTGCCGTCGATACGATAAAAGCGCGCCGTGGTGATCTTGCAGGAGCCATATTGCTGCGGACCGAGTCCAAGCACTGTCTGCACCGTGCCCTTGCCGTGCGAGCGGCTGTCGCCGAGCACTACCGCACGACCAGTATCCTGAAGGTGCCCCGCAACGATCTCCGAGGCCGAGGCCGAGGCGCGGTCAATGAGCACCACTACCGGCTTCTTGAAGGCAATCGCTCCACCCGGAGGAATCGGGAGCGCGATGCAAGCACGGACGTCCCGAATCTGCACCACCGGTCCCGCCTGTACGAAGAGCGCCGACATGCGCACGGCCTCAGCCAGAGAGCCGCCACCGTTGCCGCGCAGGTCGAGCACGAGTCCCTGCACGCCCTGGGCATTGAAATCGGCGATGTGCTTCAAAACATCGAACGAGCAGCTCCTGAAGCCCTCCTGATTCTGTTTCTTGTCCATCGTTCCGTAGAACGTGGGAAGATAGACATATCCAAGCTGAGCCGTAAGTCCGTCCATCGAAACGCGCTCAACGTGTCCCGTAGCGGCCTGATCTTCGAGCTTGAGCTCATCACGAACAAGTTCGATGCGCTTACGGGTGGCGCCGGACACATCCGAGCGCGGAATGATCTCGAGGGTGACGCGAGTGCCCTTCTTGCCGCGGATCTTGCGGATGGACTTCTTCATCGGCTGCCACATGACGTCTTCCATCTCGCCATCACCCTGCTTGACGCCGACGATCTTATCACCCTCCTTGATGCGCCCGTCGCGATCCACGGGACCTCCCGCCATGATCTCGACGATCTTCAAGGCGCCGTCGTCCATCGACAGCACCGCACCGACTCCGCAGAGCGACAGACTCATCTCCATGTCGAAGTCCTCCTTGGTGTCCGGCGACATGTAATCGGTGTGCGGATCGTAAGCGCGGCAGAGCGCAGAAAGATAATGCTGCAGCACCGCTTCCTCGTCCGGCTCGATAAGCACGGTCGCATACTGGCGATACTTCTTGACGAGATCCTGTTCGACGGTGGCCGGCGGCTTGTTCGTCACCGCCTCAACCGCATTCGTCCCTCCACCTACACCTACACCTACACCTACACCTACACCTACACCTACACCTACACCTTCCCCCTTCACCTTATTCCCTTTTCCTTTTTCCTTTTTCTCTGCATCAAGCTCGCGCGCGATCTTGGCGACCAGCACCTCGTTTTTCATACGCCGCCGCCAATGATCCTCGGCCTCGGCGCGCGTCTTCGGCCACGGCGCGTCCTTGCGCTTGATGCGATAGGATTCGTTGGTCGAGAAATCCCACTCCGCCTTCATCAGCAGATTGGTCGCGAAATCGATACGCTCTTTGAGCCGCTCGACATAGAGGTTGTGGACATCAAAGCCGAACGAAATGTCGCCGGCCTTGATTTCATCGTCGAGCTTCAGCTCGCGCTTGGCGAACTTATCGAGATCGCCCTGCAGAAAGACGGAATGGTCGAAATCGTAATAGGTGACGAGATTCGTCCACGCCCGCCGCGAAATCTCATCATCAAGCTTGTGCTGCAGGACGTGGAGCTTCGGCAGCTTTCGTCCGAGATCTTTTCCGATATGTCCGTAATAATTGCGCGGCTCGACCGCGGCGGATGCCGCGAGCGCCGTCAGCAGAATTAACGAAAATGCAGTTCTGACCTTAACCATCACATTGCCTCCATAAGCGCCGCCAGCCGCTCGACATCGGGCTGCGGCAAAACCGTACGTGTGGACGAAAAACTCTCGCTGATCTCCGCGGCGTTGATGACCATCACCCCGCCGACATCCGCCCTGCGGGCAACGAAGGTGTCGGACGCGAAGACGAGCACCGGCAGGATACGTCCGGTCCATCCCGACTCGGCAAGCCGGTCGCGTAGCATCATCGCCTCGCGGAGCGCCTGTTTGAGGGGTGGACGCGAGGGAAGTCGTCCATCGACCAGGACGTGTCCGTCCTCCACCGTCACCGCACCGCTCCAGAACTTCGTCTCGACCGAGAAGACTCCGCTCGGACCGATTACGACGTGATCGATGTGGTGGGACCCGACCGCGAAATCATTGAAGACGTGATAACCTTCGGAGAGGTTCTTCAAGATCTCCGAAACCTTCTCCTCACCGCGCGCACCCTTGAAGAACCGCTCGACGTGACGGAGTCCCTTATTGAGCGACCAGAGAATGTACACAATCGACGCGAAGAGCGCAATCGCCGCGTAAACGACGGAAACGAAAGCGAGCGCCACCGAGAAGCCCGCGGCAAAAACGCCGAGGAAGAGCGGCCACAGTCCCGTGATCATTCCCTTGACCCTGGCCCACTCGCCAGGCACTCCATGCATCACAGCCATTTTCAGTTTCTCCTCTCCGAAATCTTGGATACGATTGCGTCAACCGTGAACCCGTAACGCTCCTCCAGCGCGGTGACAGGTCCATGCGGAACGAACTCATCCGGCCAGCCGAAGCGCAAGTCCGCACCGATCGTCTCGCCGAAACCACCCGCGAGGCATCCGTTCTCCAACGAAACGATGCGCTTGCCGTCCGCGCGCTGACGGTCGAGCAGCCCACGGTCGAAGGGCTTGAGCGACCGCGCGTAAACGACTCCCGCGCCCGTCCGCTCCGCTACCTCCATCGCCTTCACGAGCTGATCGCCGGTCGCCCAGATCTGAGTGGCGGCGGTGGCGTTCATGACCTGCACCGAAAGTCCGTCTTCGGAGACATTGAGCGGCGCACCGACTTTGCCGCGCGGATAGCGGATCACCGTAGGACCCTTCCGCTTCAACGCCTCCGCAAGCAGCAGATCGAACTCGACCGCATCGCACGGTTGGACGATCGTGAGATTGGGAACGGTCTTGAGCATTGCGTAATCGAAAAGTCCCTGATGCGTAACGCCATCCGCCCCGACCACTCCCGCACGATCCACGCAGAAGACGACCGGCAAGTTGGCGATCGCGACATCGTGCACGATCTGATCGATCGCACGCTGAAGGAAGGTAGAGTACACCGCGACGACGGGACGCATCCCGCCCGCCGCGAGGCCAGCGGCAAAGGCGACGAGATGTCCCTCGGCGATGCCGACATCATAGAAGCGCGTCGGAAATTCCTTGGCGAAACCGGCAAGTCCGGTGCCGGTCTTCATGCCCGCCGTGAGCGCGACGATGCGCTCGTCCGTGCGCGCATGAACGGACAGTGTCTCGCCGAAGACCTCGCTCCATCCGCGGCAGTTGGTGGTGGCGGCGGACGGACCGCCGGCCGAAATTCCGTGCCAGGTCTCGGGATCGGCCTCAGCCGGGGCGTATCCCTTGCCCTTCTTCGTGACGACGTGCACCACCACGCTGCGCTTGTCGTTCTTCGCAACCGTAAACGCCGCGATGAGCTGCGCGACATCGTGTCCGTCCACCGGGCCCACATACCGCACCCCGAACTGCTCAAAAAGACGGTTCGCAAGGAAAAGCCCCTTGATGCGGCTTTCCATCCGATGGTAGGCCTCGCGAAGGAAGGTAAGTCCCAATCGATGGCCAGCACTCTCCGCGGCGGACTTGGCGCGATTGTAGCCGACGGACGAGAGGAGCCGTCCGAACATCCGCGCCATGGCGCCGACTGGACGCGAGATGCTCATTTCGTTGTCGTTGAGCACGATGATCAGCTTGCGAGTCGAGGCCTTGAGATTGTTGAGCGCCTCGAAAGCGCAACCATTGGCAAACGCCGAGTCGCCGATCACCGCCACCACATGCTCGTCGCCACCGCGACGGTCGCGCGCCGCGGCAAGTCCCGCGGCAACTGAAATCGAAATTCCCGCGTGTCCTGAGACAGCAGCGTCCGCGGCACTTTCCGAAGGCAGCGGAAACGGGGCGATGCCATCAAGCTGGCGGAGAGTGTCGAAGCGCTCGGCGCGTCCGGTCAAAAGTTTCCACGCGTACGCCTGATGTCCGACATCCCATACGACGCGATCCTTCATCGGATCAAAAACCTCCGCCAGCGAATACGCGATCTCCACCGCGCCCAGGGACGACGCAAGGTGTCCGCCCCGCTTGAGCGAGGTCTCGACTATCGTCTTGCGAAGCTCCTCTGTCGTCATCATTTGCCTTTGCGCCTGAGAATCAAAAGCGTCGTCGCGTTCTGTCCGAAAGCGTCCACCTTGTCCGCCAGCTCGTACGAACGCTTGAGCGTCTGCCAGTATTCCATCTGCTTCTCGATGGACCGCTCGGTACACGCCGGCGGCTCGACTGCGAACGTGTAGCCGGAAAGCGCCGCGACCGGCGCATCCGCCGTTCCAAGGAGCCGCTTCCAACCGTCGTCATCAAGGATTGAAAACGGCCCCATCTCCAGTCCCCGCGGCACTTTGCGCCCCGTCTCGATGGCAAGATAAAGGTCTTGGGTGAAAATCTTCTTTCCGCCTGGATCCATCTTCTCGATTCGCCGCGCCACGTCCCGAAGCTGTGCAAGTTCGGTGGAATCCTTCTTGAGCGACCAGAAGCGGTCCTGTCCGTTGACGGACCACCTCTCAAGTAGCGGCGAGCCGAACGCCGTGGCAAAGGCAAGGCCAAACACCAGCAGCAACGACTTGTCGCCGAACGCAGCGGAAGCCGAGAAGCGCACTGCCGCGAAGACGGCCAGAAGCGCCATCACCGGAACCTGATAGTCCTCATACGGGAACGGTGCAAGCATCTGCAGCGTGAAGACGGCGGCGAAGGCGATGAAAAGCAGCCACTCCTTTCCTCCGCGGCGACTGAAGCCGAGACCGAGAACGATGAAGATCGGCAGATACCAACGGACGAGCCGACTGAAGCTGCCAACCGTCCAGACGAGGTCAAAGCCACTGCGCGCGGCGTGATAACGCTGCGCCGCAATCAATCCGGCGAGTGAACCTGAATCTGCAAGGAACGGTCCGTAGACGAGAATAAGTCCGAGAAGTCCGCCAAGCGTGAAGAACGCAACCTCCCGCCAGTGACGGGCGAAGAGAAACCAACATCCGACAACCGCCAGCAATAGGCCGAGAGAAATCCGCGTGCCCGCGGCAAACGCGAAAGCCACCGCGGCAAAAAACACATGACGCGGAAGCAGGAAGAAGCCCATCAGCACCAGCAACGAGCCGAGCGCATACGTCTTGGGGATCGCCAGATAATAAAGGTGATAGAGATTGACCGCAAGTAGGAGGAAAGCAATGAGAGCGGACTCTGCCTTGCGTTCTTCGGGTGCGAGACGGCGAGCAATGGCAACCGCGAAAAGAATGCCGGCAAGGCCGAGCACGAGAGTGAACACACGCGCGCCAAGTAAACCCCAGCTATTCCAGACCCAACTGAAGAAGGAATAGACGATCGGCATGAGCGGACCTTGCGTGTAGGCAAAATCGCGATACGGCATATGCCCATCAGCGACCATGTTGGCGGCATAAAGGTACCAGCCCTCGTCCTGATTAAGTCCGCCCATCCATACGGCGGCGGACGCCAAAACGACCATAGCGCCGATGGCCAGAATGGCATATATACGTCTTACTGTCATTTAGGCGTATATTATACCATAAAACGCTGCTACGGACGCCGAGCGGAGAAAAGTAAAGAAGGGGCGGAGAGGTAGGGTCCGATACGGCGGCGAAAAGCCGACGAGGAGGTCTTCCAGGCCTGAAACTCGTCTTCGGGACGTCCACCCCACGGCACGAGTCGCGCATGCACCAGTTCGTGCGCGAGAACCTCCACCTTCGAACCGAAGCCGTGACGACGGATGACTACCACTCCGTAATCCTCGCCATACGAAAAGGTTGCCCCTCCGCAGAAAAGTCCTGGATTGCCATAGACACACGGCACCTCCGAGGGTCTGTCCCCAAAGATTCGCTCCACGATATCAAGCGCCTGCTGCCGCAAATCTTCTTCGACCGGTTTGATTTTACCAAGCGCATTCGCCAGCGGATCCACCCCTTCCCGGAAGGCATCCCATCCCGCACGCATGATTAATACGCGGCGAAGATAATCTACGTCAGATTCGCCTTCTTTGCGCAAAAACCCACTCTTAACCAAATTTTCAATAACATTTTTTGGGGCCTGTCCCCAGAAATCGAGGAGTTCGAGCCAGATGACGGCGAGGGAGTGGAAGTCATCATCGAAGGTTACCTTGCGAGGGTCGGCCGCCTGATGAGGACTCATGTACTTAGGAGTGCCGCGCTTGCCTGCCGGCTCCGCGGCAAGTTGTTCGGGCGTCGCGGCAATTCCAAGATCAGCGATCACCCAACGTCCGTCCGGCATGAGAAGAATGTTCGAGGGCTTCACATCGCGATGGACAATTCCCGCCAGGTGCAAGGCAGTGAGGCCGTGGGAGAGAGGGTTGAGAAGGTTGAGAGAGTTGAGAGGGTTGAGAGGGTTGAGAGGGGGGTGAGAGGTTGAGAGGAGGTCTTTTAAGGAACAGGTGGCTTGTTCGAGGCGCAGGACACCATTGGCGTAGCCGAAAGATTTTATAACGTTCGGATGCGACACGCGACTGAGGAGTTCCGCCTCGTGCGCGAGCCGATCCGGCCGCCCTTCCTTCGCCCTTTTCTCGTAATACTCACTCATCCGAATGTTTTAGAACTTGAGTTTGACGCCGACGCCGAAGAGGGTCATGTCCTTGAGCGCGTTGTTGGTTTTGCGGCGGTCCAACGCATCGCGTCCGTCACCGTTCAAAGTGATGAACTCCTGAATGAAGGCCGTCAGACTAAGCCAGTCCGTCAGCGCATATTCTGCATGCAAGGCAACGTCCATTGCCATTATTCCAGGCGTATATTTGCCGTCAGCGGAGTTTCGATTCGGCCCGTACTGCGTAAAGAGATGGCGTCCGTCACCAAGCTCTACAAATGCAGCCGGCACAAGCGTGAGCTTCTCAAATAGACGGAAGGGACGCCGCAAGCCGAGTTCCCAATACGTCCACCTTTGGCCCTTGTCCGCCCAGCGGAAAATGCCGTACGGCACGACATAAGGGTTCTTCAACGCCAAAGTGCCGCCCCAATGACACAAAGTCGGAATGTCGCCAACGCCTCCATGGAATACGAGCCAATTCCGGAAAGCCCGCGCATCAAGCGACCAGCTGTCTGCCAGTTTGAACTCATATCCGTAATGGCACATGTAGACGCAAACGGTATACCACGGCCGATCGGCAATTGGACAGCCGGTCATATCCAAGGCGGACGCAGCGAGGATGTTCCCACCAAAATTACCCCAAGCCCCGCCATTCCAATTCAAGCTCGCGTGCTGAAAAGAGCAGGAAGTGCTGGAAAGGATTACGCCGCGGAGATGGAAGCCATTGCGGTAGTCAATACTTGCCGAACCATGCAGGCGGCGTTGGATTTCTCTACTCCAGACGGACGACACCTCGTTGGTGTTTGCCTCTTCACAAAAGCCCGAAGAGACCACCGAGGTCATTGCAACTGCCAATAGAACTGTAAACTGCCTCATATCTATTTTATTCGGTTTTCCTGAGCGAAGATAAAAGCGTTGGTCGAGTTCAAAGAAGTGAGATGACCGGTGGCGGTGACCTTGCCGCTGGACGAGAGCGTCATCCAGCCGAGCGCCTTGAGCGCTGAGCCCGCCTGGGTGAGCGTGACCGGACGGCCTTCGCGATCTTTCACGACCTCACCTGAAACCAGCGAATGGGAATGTCCGTCAATACAGGCGGTAAGTCCGCTGGTGTTCTTAATCAATGCCTTGCTGGTAAACGGCTTTTCGCAAAGTCCGAGATGTGCCAAAAGAATGACGCTATTGCATTCGTTGGTGAGAAGTCCGATTGCAGAATCTACCTCAGAATACCAACGGCGGACATCTGTCTTTCCGATGAAATCATAGCTCACGTTCGCCGAGGCATTGGTTATAGGCCGCGGCACGGTAACGCCGACGAAGCCGACCCTCATAGCCCCGAGGTCGAGCATGTGAAACGACGGCAGCGGACGACTCATCGTACCCGCCGCGCGATTCGTCACCGAGAGCGTGGCGGAAAGAATCGGAAACGATGCGGCCCTGACATTCGCCAACATTTTCTCCGCACCGTAGTCGAACTCGTGATTGCCGAGCGTCGCGATATCGTAGCCGGCCTTTCCCATGATCTTGATGATCGAATCGTCCGCTCTCGCGGCAAAATCGCCCGCGTCCACGAGCGCAACGGGCGTACCGCTCACCTGCAGTGCCCTTTTCACCTCGGCAATCTGCGAAAACCTCACCTTGCCGTCCGTGAGATGTCCGTGCGAATCATTCGTCGAGAGAATTACCGCCTCGCCCTCGACGGGACCCGCCTTCTCCCACGGATACGCCGTCCGCCAGTCCGCCGCATCAACGGCGAGCCGGTCTTCGCTGCGCACGAAGAAAACGCCGCAACCGTTCAGCGCGGCGGACGAAAACCACGAGCGATTGAAATGGAGATCCTGACGGAGATTCCACTTCGAGTCCCAAAGAACGACGTTGACGCCGTCCATCGGCAGCGCCTTGCCGCGCCACTGCTCGCCCGCCCGCAGGAAATACACTTCGCCGGGCTTGAGGACGATTTGCGGCGGGAACTCGTAATCGACGGACAACTTCTCACCTTGACGCGAGGCCGTGAGATGGCAGCCGGAGACGTCAATGGCGCGGCGGGACACATTGCGCAAGCAGATGAACGAGGGACTGATCGCTACCACACGAAAATCGGGAGCGGACACTTCGCATCCGACCGAGCCCTGGCGCAACAATCTGCCGCGGACCATTCCCAGACGGTCACGCGGAATCGACACGCGGCGAACGGACGAACCGCGTGTAGGTTCGCCGAGCTCGATCATTCCCGGATCAAGCAGATCGAGAACCGTACACGGATCCCACAGGAGCTGGCTCTTGTTGCCCTGCTCACAGTCCGGGTCGCGCTCTCGGTAGACGCGGGCGATCGGATCGTCCTCACTCCAATAATGATCGAGCACCAGCTGTCGGGGAAGATAGAGCATCCGTCCGAGCCCAAACGGCACCAGCACAATCTCGCCCGGCCATTCGCTGATAATCTTTCTGAAACTTTCAGGATTGCCTCCATCGAAGCGGCCCTCCACAATCCTGAGCGTGCGCACCTTCTCACGGACGAGGTCGCGTCCCGCCATCGCGGAAACGGCATCCGCCGGCGAGTCAAGGAGTCCGATAAGATTACGTGCGGAACCGATCGCCGAGAGCTCGACGGACTTCGCCGGCGCCGCGGCAAGGAGACGGCGATAGAGCGAAACGGACGACTCGTCGCCGAGCGGCACGTCGCGCCAGCCGTAATCGTGCATTACCGTCTTCGCGAACTCAAGAAGGCGCTCGCGCTTCGCATCCGCCGCGTCACGGCTGTCGAGCATTATTCCGATGAGCTTGCCGCGTCCCGCCTGCTCGACCTGCCGCACCAACTCAAGCGCGAAAAGATCGTCCGTCGAACTGCCGCCGAGGTCGGTATCGACGATGATACGCGGATAGACCGCTCCCTCCAGGGCAAGCGCGGCAACTGCGAAAAGAATGGAAAGGATGCGCACTTTTACGACCAGGGCATGTCGAGCTGCATGACCTTCGCCATATCCATGAACGTCGGACGTTCGGCGAGCTCGTGGTGTCCCTCGAGATGTCCCTCGGCATCGACGCGCGTCGTCTTCCAGCGGTAGAGTTCGCGCACGCGGTAGTCCTTGTTCTCATCGAGCGGCATCACCTCGGCGATGGAAATCACCTTGCGCGAGCCGTCCATGAGACGAGCGGTCTGCACGATCGCGTGCACCGCGCCCGCGACCTGCGAGCGAATCGCCGAAAGCGGCATCTCGATGCCGCTCATGATCGCGCAGGTCTCGAGACGAGCGAGCGTATCCTGGGGAGTGTTCGCGTGAATCGTGGACATCGAGCCATCGTGACCGGTGTTCATCGCCTGCAAGAGGTCAATCGCCTCGCCACCGCGGATTTCGCCGACGACGATGCGGTCGGGACGAAGACGCAGCGATGCGATGAGCAAGTTGCGGATGGAGAACTCGCCCTTGCCGTTCTTATCGGGCTTGCGCGTTTCAAAGTAGACCGAGTGGGGCTGCTTGAGCTGCAGTTCGGACGAGTCCTCAAGTACGAGAATGCGGTCCTTTTCGGGAATGAGCGAGGAAAGGCAGTTCAGCACCGTCGTCTTACCCGAGCCAGTTCCGCCGGAGACGATGATGTTCTTGCGGAGCTTCACCAGCGCGTTCAGAATCTTCGCGCCATCCTCGGTGAACGAGCCGAACTTCATCAGCGAATCGAGCGAGAGGGCGTCCTTCTTGAACTTACGGATGGAGATGATCGTACCGACGCGCGAGATCGGAGGAATCGTCGCGTGCACACGGCTGCCGTCCGGCAGACGCGCGTCGAGGTCGGGATACATATCATCGAGAATACGCTCGACCGAACGCGCGATGTTGACCGCGGCGGCCTTGAGCGAGGCCTCGTTGGGAAAGTGCTCGGGACACAGCTCGAGCTTGCCCTTGCGTTCGACGTAGATCTGGTTCGGTCCGTTGACGAGGATTTCCGAAACCGAATCGTCATCGAGATACTTCGCGACCGGCGCGAGAAACAGCTTCAAAAACGATGCATCATTATTTGCCATGAGAGAGTTGAGAAAGTTGAGAGGGTTGAGAGGGTTGAGAAAATTGAGAGGGTTGGCTTACTTACTTTCGAGGCGGAGCTGGAAGAAGCGGGCATTGGGAACTTCAGTGGCGGGCTTCCACGCGTCATCGAGATTCTCCTTGCCGTAGGTGACCGGCTCGATGATCGCGCGGTTGCGCGGTTCGGGCTCGTAGGTGATGACGGGCTTGCCCTGCTCGTCGACCGTGAGTTCGACCTTGAGCTCGACCTTCTCATCGGACGGATCAAAGCCCGCGGCATAGGTCTCGAGCACCGAAAGTTCACCATTCGCCGCCGGCGTCATTGCCGCGGCTTCGACCGCGGAGTGTCCCGACAGCATCATCTTCGCCGCGCTCGGCGAGCTCATCATGAACGACGTCACCGCCGGCTCATTGGTGAACGACTCGATGAAGTACGGATCCGCCCATTCGACCAACGGAGCCGTGCGCCCGAGTTCGTTCACGAAGGCGTAGTCACCCATCTTCTTCACCTTGAGCATCATCTTGCCGCCCCAAGTGGCGCAGCACTCGCCACTCGCGAGAGCAACGTCCTTGACGAGCTCGAGTTCCTCGACCTCGGAAGATCCGCTCGCGACGCGATAGACATTGATGACGCCGTTCGTGCCGTAGGGCAGATAGACGGTGAGATAGTCCGCCGCTGCCGCCTGGACCGCGCTGTCGACGGATAGCTTCAGGTTCACGAATTCGACCGCGCCCGCCTTGCCGTGCGCCTCGACATAATCGATGATCGCCCGCGCGCCTGCCGAAGTGGGTTTCGCATTCACCGCGAAATCGATCCTCGTGCCGGAGAGCGCGGAAAGTCCGTCGATTACCGCGGCGAACGCACCCGCCGCGCTGTTGTCGATGCGCACCTGATGCGTGTCGTCGAGCGGCGCACCCGGCAGGACGAACGGTGTCTCGTACGGACGGTAGTTCATGAAGATCGTGTTGACGACGCCGTTCGTCTCGAACTTGAGATTCTTCGGGCCGACCTCTTCGCCATAGAGATAGTCGATGGTCATCGTCAGCGGATCGATCGCGACCTCGACCTTATGGAAGGCGCGTCCGATCGAACCGACGCGGAAGAAGTTCGGATTCCAGTCGTCGAGGTCGGTCGCAAGGCGTCCATCAACGCCCTTCACGAACTGGCACGAAAGATTGGTCGCCGCAACCACGAAGGCGCCCGCGCGGGTCGAGAGATTGGTATACGCCACGGCCCCGAGGCCCGGAGGATTGCCGTTGCCGCCGTTGCCGCCCTGAATAACGCCCTTGGTGAACGTCGCCTCGGTCGGTGCATCGCCAGCGACTGGATCGACGTGGACCATCCTGAACGGAATCGTGCCGTCGCCGCCGGGAGTGCGGATATTTCCGACCGAGCCATTCACTCCCTTTACGGTAATGCCCGCCATGTCGACCGTGAAGTTGCCGAGGTTGTCCGGCAGCGTCCACGGAATCGCCGGCGAGTTGGTCAACGTGGCGACGTAGGTATAGACACCGGTCTTGGTGTCGAGCGAACGCTTCACGGTGCCGACACGGTCGAATGCGTTGGTAAGACGGATGTACTTCTCGTCCAGCGTCCACTGCGCGTAGATGACGGTATTGGTGCGCACGACGCGCGTCGTCGGGAAGTCCCACGGCTCCGAGAAGTCCGCCTTCTTGTACCAGCCGCCGAAGAACCAGGCGTCCGCATAGAGGTCGCCGGGATTCGCCGCGAACGAGCGGGTGCGCACGTACTGGTCTTCCGGCTGCTCGCCGAGGCCGTGGGTCTCGAAGTGGACGCGGCAGTCGAGCGCCTGGATGGCCCAATACTCGCCGTTGGACATCAACTCGAACGAATAGCCCTCGCGGTTCTCGCCGGTGAGCCACGAGTTGAGTTCCTCGCGGGTGTAGTCGCCGTAGCGGAAGTGGATGCGGTTAACGTCGTCATCGACCTCGCAGGGAATCGACACGCGACCGTTGCCGGAAAGACCGATGTGGCCGAGGACGAGTCCGTATCCCTCAAGCGTCAGCGTCATGTTGTTGCCGACCTTGAAGTAGCCGTTGGTGAACGCGATCTTGTTGGCCTCGGTCGTGGTGACGGCGGACATCCTGAGCTTCACCGAACTCGCAGAGCCCGCGCTCATCGTATAGTCCTTCTTGTCCATCGTCACCCGGTCGACAACGGCATACACCATGACGTCGCTTGAGGTCCGCCCCGATTCCTTGGCGAATTCGAGCGCATCAAAGAGGGACGAATACCGAGTCGTCGAATCGTCCACCTTCACGATGACCCTGCCTCCGGACACCGAATACCTCCAGACGGGATCGCCGGTCGGTGTGCAGACACACTTCGAATCCATCCAGAAGGATTCGATCGCGGTGTCGAACCAGCCGCTCTCGAACCGAAGCGTGGCCCTGTAACCAACACCGACATTATACCCCTTGAAGGAAAGACGCGCGCGCGTCGGATCGGTATTCTCGGGATCGGACATTATCGTCAGCTTGCTAAAGTCGTTGACTCTGATCTTGTCAAGCCGCGAACCGTTGGCGGCCTCGCGGAGCTGAATCTCGACATACGAGTAATCAAGAACCTCGAACATGGCACTATCCTTGAGGCAAAACTCATCCAGCTCGACGATCATCGGACGCGTGGTCTGCGAAGTAATGGCCTGGACCCTTATCACACTGGACGTGCCGGCGAGGCGGTAAGTGTAATTCTCGCTTGAGAGATAAAGATGATTGTGGGCAGAATCGTATGACCAGCCATTGCCGGAACCGACGACGACGTCAATTCCGTTCACGCTGACGCCCACCTTCGGCAGAATGTAGTATGGGCACTGAGTGTCAGCACTGTCCTCGCCGAAGACGCTGCCGCCCGCGACATAATCGTCATTCGGACATTGGCTGAAATGACCGCCTTCAATCACTACGCTTTCAATCGTGTTGACGTCATAGTTTCCGCGGCCGATGGTTTCCGACGGCGCCTTCGGATTGTTCAACTCATACCGGCCGTCCCTGACAATGACCTTGCCCGCCTTGAGGATGCTCTGATCGGCCACAACCACATTCCGCGAGCTGGCGCCGATGGACGCTGCGTATGGGCCGCCGACCGCCGTGAGACGATTGGTGCTTACATACGGCGTATTGAGGACGAGCGTAGACCCGTAACGAACCTCGATAGCCGCACGGAAGGCCGTAGTGATTGCATTCAGCTCGGAATTGCCCTCGTAGGAAAGTTCGACCACTTCATCACCGGTGCAAGGAGCGTCGATCGTCATTGGCGAATATTCGCTCAAGTTGGAGCTCTTGAGTCGGAACTGCTTGAGGCAAACCTTGCCCGGCTTGGTGATCATCACGTAAGTGCCGGCATCGAGGTCGGCCCCCGAAAGCACCATCTTATCGTGACCCGCCATCAATCCCGCCGCCGGATCGACCGTCAGCACCTTATCAACGTAGGTCCAGCCGGGACCGCTCTCATTCGCGATATCCATGCCGTTGACGCTCACGCCCTTGGCCTTGATGACCTCGGCGAGACGATATTCATTGCCGGCGACATGAATGACGCCGCGGCCGATCGAGAACTTCTCATCGCCAAGCATTTCAGAATCGATCTTCGCCTCGCTGACGGTGATGCCGTAAAAACCGAGCGCTATGTCGGAAGTCGCGGTTGCGTCCTTCTCGAAGGTGCGGGTGGCGCCGCTTATGGCGAGGAACGACTGAGCGATCGAGGCGTTGATCTGTCCCGAACTCGCAAGCGAAGGAAGCTCAAAGCTCGAATTGGACTTGAGAACGACCGCCGACGCCGCCGTCGAATAAAGCGCATTCGTGTAGTAGGGATACAGGCGCAGTTTGGCATTCGACTCGACCGTGAAGATCGGCTGGAAGGTCTTGAGCGTCAGTTCCTTCAGATTGAGCGACGGCGAGCTATCGGACTTGACCGTGATCGTAAAGCCCTCGACACGGTTCGAGCCAGCCACATTATAGTAATTGACGGAATTGAAAGTGAGGTTCGTAGTCGTCGGATCGTATGTCCAGCCCTCGCCCGTAAGATTGCAGCAATCGACGTCATCGACCGTAACGCCGGTCTTCTCCACGACCGCATACGGCCAGAAGGTATTGCCCGTCGAGATCTGCGCAACGCCAGCGGCAAGCCAGACACTCTCAAGCTCTTCGGCGTAGTATCCGCCGTAGATCTCCACCTTGGAAGCGGCTCCCGAACCCGAGACGTTGCCGAAGGCATATTGGTTTACGGACTGACTGAAGTCCCAGTGTCCGTTATTGACCCGGATCTGACCGAAGCTCTCACGCCCGATAGTGCCCACGACGGCGCAGGACCCCTGGCCGATCATTGACGCCGCGGCGTCGGGACTGCCCTCCGCACATTCGAGGATCAGCGACTGTCCCGCGAAGGTGCGAATAGCCGGCACACCGTTGTCGGCGTTCGAATAGCCCGCTCGCAGATAGTTATTTTCGCCCTTGATACGCACCGTGACCGTGCGACTAAGGCCATCGTCAGCGCCGATCTGAATCGGCGAATATGGATTTTCGCCGCGCGTCAGGTCGAAGCGCACATCTTTAAGAACGATCGTCATGTTGGTAACCGCGACCACGTTGTAATCAATCGAAGTTCCAGTAAGGACATATTCCTCGTTCGCATCAATGAGATAGACGACGTTGTTCACCATCTTCCACCTCGGCTTATCCGCACTGTTATTGCGCAACTGCACGTCTTCGCCGTTGACCATGAGTCCGGAAGGTTTGCTGACCTGGTAGATGTAAGTCGCCGGCGCCTCGGCGATCTTGATTCGCATGCAGTCCGTATGAATCGGCGGCTTCGTCTCGGGAATATCGTTGAAGTAGCCACCGGACACCGTCAGGTTAACAAAGTTCTGGCTGCCGGTGAGCGTGTAATAGCCCGAGGTAATCAAAGTCGTGCCAGGCGTGCCGCCAACGAGTCCGATCGGCGGCACGGCAGCCGCTGAGGAGATCTTCACAACGGAATGCTCGGCCTCCGTCAAATCGTCCGCAAGCGTGAGCTCCGCCCCGGTGCCCACCGAAATCGCGGGCTTGTCGGACGCGCTCGAGTCGAGCGTAACCGTGCCGTAGGTAAGGATCGAAACCTTGGAATTGGCGCCGATTTCGACGACGGAGCCGACGGACGACTTGAGGCAAAGGTTATTGTAGTAGCCGCTCTTGTCCGGCGCATACTGCTCGTAACCGAGCTGGAGATTGACCTTGTCGAGATCGTTCGAGACGATGATGCGGATGTTGCGGATGGCTTGCGGCCCCGTGATGCGGTAGGTGCCGTTCTCCTCGATGATCAGCTTGCGATCCGACATATCGGACGCATCATACCGCCAGCCGACGCCCTTGGCGGTCTCAAGCTCATAACCCTCAACCGTAATGCCGCTCGTGCCCTCCCAAAGCGCATAGAGAATCTTCTCGGTATCGAAGTCCGAATAATACGGCTGGAGCGGTCCGACCGGCTTACCCTTGGCATCGAAATACATCGTGCCGTTCTCATCGTAATAGCCAAGGAAGATCTTATTCTCGACCTTAGGCGGAGAAAGCGCTTCGACTGCCTGACCGAGTCCCACGACATAAATGTTATAAACGGTCTTTTCCTCGTCATCATAGATCTTGAGCGATCTTGAATTGACTCCCGCGAAAATGCCGTCGCTGCTGTATTTGATATCACCATCGGCATACGTGCCGATATCGAGCTGATTCTCCTTGCGGGCGCAAATGGTGCCGGAAGCGCCTCGACTGCCTGCGCTACCGCTCTGACCGCTCGACCCGTTGGACGGATTTCCAAAAAGACCCGAATGTGCCGGCGAACACGGAGTCTGGGGCTCAATGCCGACATACTGCCCCTGACCACCGGAAGGGTTTCCTTCGCCGCCATAGCCGCCCTGCGCCAAACCATCAACATACGTCCAACCAGCAATAGTAAAGGAAGCCGAATAGCCAAAGGCTCCCGAGCCGCCGGCAGCACCGCCGCCGCCGCCACCAGCACCGCCACAAACACCTTGTACGACCACACCTCCAGCGCCGCCGCCACCACCACCGCCGCCGCCGTTGGAGGCAATCGCAAACCAAACGCGACTATCACTACTATACAAATAATTACAATAACTTCCTGTGCCGCTCTTCGCAATAGTTCCTCCAGCGGCCGCCTCAATCGGCGTGTCATCTATTGGCGTGGTAACTGTCGCGCTGCCGACCACGCAAAGCCGACCCATACCCAAGCCGGCGGCTCCGTCCATTCCATCATTTCCATCAATTCCACTACGTGACCAATGCTCAATCGTAGAGATAGACACTGAAATACTTTCCCCCATGCTCACCGACTCAGCACCGTCACCGCCATTGCCGCCATTGCCACCGATTCCAGGCGCCGCGCCGCCACCACCATTACCACCACGTCCGCTCGTTGCGGTGAGGGCCGCCCTAACCTCAGATAAGGTGTCAGTAATCTTCTGAATCGAGGAGCTGGGACTGCCACCGGCAACACCGGCCGCCGCAGAGCCACCGGCGGCGATGAGCTTACCTTTGCCCGTGACGATCAGCGTGGAATTCGTCGGCACGTAAATGCCGGCGTAAGCACCTTTCTGACCGGACGCATTGGCGCCGCGAACCGTCAAGGTCTTGCCCTCGGGAATGTCCAGAATCACCGTCGCCATATTCTCCACCGAAAGCGCGCTCATTCCGATACTTGAGGCATCCAGAACGAGATCATCTTCAATCGTGTAGATCGTCTTATGCTCGAGTGTCGTACCGATGTCGGACGAGGTGAGGACGCACGGAGCACCGGGAACTACTTCCCACTTCGCGTAGAGATGTATTTCGCTTTCAAAGCTCGCGAAATACGGCGCAAGCGGTCCACAGGCCTTGCCATTGGCATCAAAATACTGCTTGCCGTCCTCACCATAATAGCCGATGAAGTTCCTTCCTTGACGCACTGGCGGCGTCCTATCGGGGACTGGCTGGCCGATGCCGACATTCACCGTAGTGAAGACGGTAGTATCGGCGTTGTCGTGAAGTTTCAGAACTCTCGAATTGACTCCACTGAAGACGCCACTCGACTGAAAATTCACGCCCGAAGTAGAGCCGATACTAAGCTGCAAGGAGGCGCAGGCGTAGATGGGTTTGCTTCCACCATTGGCGCCGGCACCACCGCCGCCGCCACCACGACCGTGCGTGGGATTACCAAAGAACGCTTGATCAGTAGTGGGATCCTGCGGATTGGCCTTCGCAAGATCACCCTGCTTGCCGTTAGCTCCTCCAGACCCGGCAACGCCGCCATATCCGCCCATCGCCCGATGACCATCCCCAAACCACTTCCAAAGGTCGTCAGATTTACAGTGCACCGCAGCACCAACGCCGCCAGTGCCGCCGCCGCCACCACCACCGGCACCACCGCCAATTCCGCAAGCAAGCACACCGCCAGAGCCGCCGCCGCCGCCACCACCGCCACCCCAGGAAGAGGCGCCCCATGATCCCCAACTGCCCGTATAATAAAATAAAGATTGATCATATTGATAATTAGGAACGATACCTCCATCCGCCGCCGTCGGGGTAGTTTGAATAGGTGTCGTAACTTTTACCTTGTTAACTACACACACAACACCAGCAGCGGTTCCAGCAGAACCAGAACTGCCATTTAAGCCATTTACGCCGCTGGATGATGCATACGTTCCACCGGTAAAACTATGTACTTTACTCGCGCCCGTCGCACCACTACCGCCAAGGCCACCATTACCGCCGATGCCGGCACCAGCGCCAGCGCCTCCATTACCACCATTTCCAGCATAACTAGTAATCGTCACTGGGTTTATATCTACAGAACTAAGCACATTACCCGGCAGACCGCCAGCGCTGCCGGCTGCTGCATGGCCGCCTTCGGCCTCGAGCTCGCCTTCGCCGGTAATGATCAGCGTCGAACCTGGCGGCAAGTAGATTCCGGCCTTACCAGTCGTATCCATGCCCCAGGCATTAGCACCCTTTACGGTCAGTTTCTTTCCCGCAGGAATATCGAGAATCACTGTGGAATTCTCCGCAACGACAAGCCCATGGGAACCTCCGGACAAAGTGAGATTCGCATTGATCGTGTAGATCGTCTTGTCCGCCAAGGTCTTGCCGACGTCGGACGAGGTGAGCACAACGCGCGGGAGCGCGGCGTAGGTCACCAACGCCGCGAGGACACTCAACATTGCCAAGAGGTATTTCTTCATTTCTGGGGCTCCATCTTATATTGGACGGACGTCTTGCGGACATCCATGCGGGAAAGAACGGCGCTGAGCCGTTCGGTTGCATTGGTAAAGGAAAGCGCCACTTCAGTCGCGACTCCGCCGCGGGACGCAAGGACGATTCGATGCTCGGGACGCCACCCGTAGGCGCGGACGTGGCCAGTAAAGCAAACCTCCGCCTGCGCGTGGGACTGAGCATAGACACCTTGAAACGCAAAAATCGGTTGCAGGTCGCCCGCCTTCTCGTAATCGAGCGGCGCGACCGGAACCGCCCCCGGCGGTTTCGGCATCGTCATCGACGCAAAGAAAAGAACTATGGCAAAAAGATTCATTATTTGTCGGCTGAAAGCGCAAGGAGTCGTGTGTCTCTACTTCCCATGATGGTCATTCCACAACCGGTCGAGCCGAGACACGAATCGTCCTGCGCAAAATCCGCCCCAGACAAGTCGCCCAGCATCTTCCAGTTCTTCGACCTTATGGAACCTGGGTCCGGTAGATCGATCCAAAGACGATCCGTACGCGTCGTGTTATACTTGTGCTTGCTCTGGCGCGAAAGCCAGTAGGTCTCGGCAATGCCCATCTTTGGGCAAAGCGGATTGCTCGTCGCCTGAAGGGCACGATGACGTACATAACCCGAGTTGCCGGTAACATAGCTGGCCGCGGTCCTCGCAAGCATATATGTGCGCTGACGGGCATAGTTGCCTGTGTCACTATACTGCCATTGTCCGGCGACGAACATCGTCCACGGCGCATCCGTCGGATTCGACGCGATCGCGCGGGAACTGCCGCCATTCGGCAGGATACGCACCGAATTGGTCTCCATGAGCGTCATCGGCTCACGCTCGGCCTTGCGGCCCGGCTTGTCGATTGCGGACATGATCACGGAGGCCGCAGTGAGGTCTTTACGACGCTGGGAATCCTTGTAGGCGACGAGGCGCGCGGCATCGAGGCCGTGCTCGGCGAGCGAAAGCTGATCGCGCGCTTTCATCGTAAACTGCCAGATGAATGAAAAGATCAGGATGGCGACCGGCAATACGATCACCGTCTCCATCAACACGCTCCCGCGATGTGAGCTTTTCATTTCCATGTCAATGCCTGATCAACCTTTCGGCGTCGTCAAAGTTAAGCGTCGTCGAGCCCTCGGTAAACGGCAACGGACCATGAACGGTGCCGATACGCTCCTGAAGCTGAGGCGCTGACTTCCTCAATTCCGAAGTCATCCAATTGCAGGTCATGCCGGACACGATCGGCACGTGAGCTCTCCACCCAGGCGCGGCGGCGTCGGACACACCCAGTCCGGCGAACTTGGCCTTCTCACCCCTCATCTCCGCCCCGAAACCATAGACAGAGCTGAACGCCGCGGCAAAATCACCACTCGGATTGAGCGGAGTCTTCGCCTTATTCCAGCCATCCATACCCGAAGCGCGGAAGGACACGAGCGTCGGCTCCCAATCGGTCGTGCACATGCTGCCTTCGGGATGCGTGGCGGTGATGGTCGGCTGCAGTTCGTAAACGCCCTTCTCGCTGCGGGGAGCGCAACGCGCCGCGGCCACCGCATAGAGGAAATTCGGCGCCTGCGATCCCTCGAAGATAGTCGCCGTCGCGCTGTCTTCAGTCGAAATATGGGTATTGAAGATCTGATAGATGCTCAGACCGTCCATACGATTGATGAATTCGCGCAGGGAGCTGGTGATGTCGGAACCAAACGCCTGCCCCTTCGAGCCGAATACGCGCAGCGGATTCGGATTGTCCCTCGCCAGCAAGACACGGATGGATCCGCGGCGATCAAAGTAGGCGGGCGAGAGCCGGCGGCCCTTCGCGCCAATCACCTCGCCATAAATCGGCTTGCCGCCACGGACGATGAGATTACGACCGAAATTATTATCATAGCGCTTACCGAAGATCGTAGCGAATGCAGTACCCTTTTTATATCCGCCGATATGCGCCTTGCCAATGATTTTTACCGGCTCGAGACAGATGTGAAGTCCGAAAAGCCAGAGTTGTGCATAGCGCTTCCAAAAGAAGGAATACTCACCACTCAGATATTTGGAGCCGTCGAAGTTAAGCACACGCTGAGGTCCATCATTGGGATCGTAAAAACCGTCTTTTACTCGTTGTGGTTTCAAAAACTGTATAGTGTCCAGATATTTAGCGTCTTCCGCTTGCATCTTGACTTCTTTATAAATAGTAACGGCGATCGCCGCCAGAAGCGCGGCCGTGGTAATAAGTGGGGAAATGATATATGCCCTTCTGATGACCGCGATGGCAAGCAGCATCTTGAGGGCCTTGGCCCAGGTCATCTTGAATTTATCCATGTCCTCGGTGGTTTGACGGCCTATCCAAGGGGGGCCATCCATCTTGCCGACAGCATCGGGAGCAAGTACAAGCCACTTATCGGCCCCGAGCCCCAGCACAACCTTCGGATCCGGATTCGCAAAGCCCGCCGCAGTGAAAAGCATTTTCTCATCTTCCTTCGTACACTTGAGCGTCGGCAGAATCTCCGCCGCCCGCGGCACCACGACCTGGGAATACCAGTTCTGCTTACTCGGAGCCATGTTGAGCTCGAGAATCTCGTTCGCCGCCTGATCGACGGCGCGGTCGTGTTCGTAGACCATGGCATCCAGCGCCATCACGCACTTCTTCATGCGCTCGCCGCACTGTTCGATGCGCAATTTTGCAGGATTGATGTAGGAAGTCAGGTTCTGTGAGACGACCCGAACCTCATTGATTCCCACCATTCGCTTGAGCCCGTTGTACTTCTCGTAATACGGGGTCGTTGTTTCGCCAGCCGTCCACTTGCCAACGCCCCAATGTTGATTCTCTATCTTCTTCTTATCACAGCACGAATTGGCGTTGAATTTGCGACAGACATTGCGATCGTCATCAAGTTGCTTCGTGGCCTCGTTGGCGAGCCGCGCCATCGTGTAGTCCGCCCGGGCGCGCTCGCGCTCGACATAGGACCAGCCGAGAATCTGATTGACGAGACCGATGCGGCTGAAGTAGTCGGACTGGACGACCGCCGCGGAATAGGCCGCCGCGTCCGCGGCGTTCTGGAGCTCGGCCTTGCGCACCAGCGTCTCCTGCACCGCGTAGATGCAGACGGCGAGCACGAAAAGCGGCAGCATGAACGCGAGCGAAAGCGCAAGCACGACGCCCTGCTCGTCGTAAACGAGCGAGCGTGCACGCGCGGAGAGGACGGAGGCGAGGCCGAACTGTCTCATTTGGACGCCACCTCCCCCTGAACTGTCGGCATCGCGAGGCCGGGTGAAGTCAAAATGCGAACGCTACGTCCCTTAAGCACCAGCGACGGTACGCCGTGACAATCGACCGTCATATCACCATCGGCCGTCCTGAGCACCTGGGCAATGATCGGAACATGGAGCGGACACTTGAAGGATACTTCGCAAAAGAGGCGGCCGATCTCCTTCTTGGCATTCACCTCCTCGAGCTTGATTGAGACCTGATCTTCAATCCAGCCCGCACCCCAGATCGGAAACCATCCGTCCGGCTGCAGTGAAGACGAGCGGAAATCGTTAGCCGGCAACTTCGTCGAGCCGAGACTGAACGAGCCGTTCTTGACATTCGACTTCAGATTGTCGAGATTATAGGAATTGTAGCTCCAGGAAACGGGAGTGAGGATGCGCTGGGCCGCGGCAAGCGCCTCGGCATTGCGCGTGCCAGACTCAGTCACTTCGGCCACGCGGACCGCTACCTGAGCCGCATGCTCGACCATGAGCCGCGCGTAGGCAACAAAGATAAACTGGAAACAAGCGAGGAAGAGCATCAGCACGACCGGCACTGCGATCACGGCCTCCATCAGCATCGACCCTGGACGAAGGCGCTTCATACGCACACCCTCCTGACCAGAACCCAGACGAGACCGACCGCTATCGCCACGCCGAACGGCACGCGACACGCCTCGGAATCGCGCGGCGGCAACGCTGCGCGCCCCGCGATGCGATCGTAACGGAAATCAAAGACACACCTGAGTAGATGCTTGAGCCGAGAAGAATCCACCCGACGCAGAATCATCATCGAAAAGGCGAGTACGAGACCAGCGACAGACACGACGAGCATCAACTCGACCGCGTAGCCGGAGCCGGCGAAGAGTCCCGCCGAAGTCATCATCTTCACGTCCCCCGGACCAGCCGCCCTCAGGAGAAACGGCAGGAGGAGAAAGAGAAAGCAGCAGAATCCCGAAAGGAGCGTTCCGCATCCATACGGGATTCCGCGGCCAAAGGCCAGAGCCACCGCAACCGCCGCGCCGCCGAGCGTCAAGACGTTCGGCAGGCGGCGAGTGCGGAGATCGTTCACCGCGAGGGCGATGGCCCACGCGCTGCCGATCATAAGCTCAAGCCAAGTCAACACGGCAATTAGAGGCCGATGTTGACGCTACCGCTGATATCGCCCTTGCCACCGCTGATGCTGATGTTCTTGCCGCTCGAGCTCTTGCCGCCCGAGCTGCCGCCGGCCGCATCGCCGTGGAACGCCTTAGCGCTGGCATCAGCGTTGGAGATTCCCGACGCCGTGGCGCTCTTGGCCTCAGCCTGCTTGCTGGCAGCACCCGACGGATCGGTCATCGCCGTAGCGGCAACGCCGAACTCGTTCTTGATGGTGTCACCGAACATCATGACCGCCACGACGACCGCCGCCGCGATCATAACCGCGATAATGACGTACTCCATCATCACCGCACGCATCTTCTTGATCTGCTTCATTGTTTGTTTTTCCTTTCTTGTTTTTGTTTTCTCGTTTTGGGGACCTCCCAAAATCGAAATCTTCTTTTACGGATAGGGCATCGCCACCACTGAAATGACGCGATGGAAAAACCCTGCCATCTCATTGCCGAGATCTCCGAGCTTGCCGTCCGGCGAGACGATGGAGAACGACAGGAGCATCGCCATCGGCACCAGCGAGCAGAGGAGTATCACGTACTCAAGCATGATAGCGCCTCGTTTCACTTCTTCCCTTCTCCTTTTTCACTTTTCCCTTTTCCATCAACTTTTTCACTTTTCCCTTTTCCTTTTTCCTTCTTTATCCTGTCCGCTTCAAGCGCCATCGCGTGGAACTTCCAATGCGGCAGAACCATCGGGTCGCCAGGAATCGCCTCCTTCAAGATGGCGATGGACGACTTGCGCAGATCTTCGTCGGTCTCGCTGTCGCCATACGCAAGTTCGATCTCCTCAATCTTCTGACGACGGATCTTGACAAGCGAACGAAGGCGCTTGACATCTTCTTGCTTCACGTCTTTCATATCGCTCATGAGAATCTTGCATCCGAGGGCAAGCAACGCCGCGCGAGAATCCTTGCCTTCGGCAATCACCTTGTCAAGGTGTCTGATACCGGTAGCGAGACGTCCGAAGCGCCACTCGATATCCTTGCGAAACTCCGACACCATACCCCGATTGAACTCCTGAAACTCCTTTGAAACCAGAAAATCGTGCGCCCGGCGGAGTGTGACGAAGAAGTCACGGGCGACGAACAGCAAGGGCGTAAAGCCCGAACCGTTCAATTCGGAAAGCGGCACGTCCTCGGGATAGGCAAGCGGTAACTCGTGCAGATACGACCACATCCATTCAATGCCAACCACCTCGTCATAATCGCTGACCGGCTTGGTGCGACGACGATTCGGAGGTTCCATGTCGAAGGTATCGCAACCGAGCACGGATTTCCAGTATTCCTGCCGCATAAAGTCAGCCGAGACCTTCTGTAACATTTCCTTCGGCGGCTTGGCCCGCTTGAACTGACGTATGATCGAACTCAGTCGCGCGGCCACGAGCTTTACCTGTGCATGTCGCTTGACGAAATAACTGCGCAGCGTCAGCAAGTGATCGCTGACAAGGCAGTCATCGACCGAGGGAATTTCGACGTGACGATGGATGAGATCGGGCTGCATCTCGACGATGCACGTCTCGTTGGAGGCGATCTGACGGCAGGAGTTGAGCAGATCGCCAAGCGGATCGCCCACCTGTCCGGCATAGATACGCAGGAAGCCGCCCGAATCACGTTCGATCTTCCTGATGTTGTTGTAGAGCGCTTCGAGAGCCGCCACATCGGTAGAACACTTGCCGACCACGCCGTTGATCTGCTTCACCGCGGCCTGATATTCGCGTAAGGACTTCACCGATTCAACCAGTTCCTCCTTGAGCGGCTTGATCCACTCGCGCTTCTCCTCCTTGAGCCACTTCTCATCCCCAATGCCGAAGTCCACGATCCTTTTTTCGATATTCTCGAGTTCGCCTTCCGTGGTGCCGTGGCCGGAGAGCATCTTCTGGAGCGAAAAGTAGAGGTTCAGCATCTGCTCGGTCTGATCTTCCTCGGCCATTCGCTCGCGCGACTTCTCCGGACGCCACGACCATTCCTCGGGCACGTCGGCGCGCAGGCGGCCCATGACATCGAGCGCATCGGCGAAGCCGGATGAACGCTGGGTACGGACGATCTCCTTCAACATTTCCCAATCCCGGTAGGTATGATGCCATCTTTCGATATACCCACGATAGAGGGCAATGATATCCTTATGATCCTGAGCGCCGCGGGCGTCATGAATTTCTTCCAGCTTCGCAATTCCCTCATCGAAGCGGTCCTGAGCGATGAGTGACATGATTTCCTGGCCGACTTCAGTCCACTCGGGAACCCGCAGCTGGAGAAGCGCATAAATGCCGACACAGATCGCCGCGGTGACGAGCGCAAGAATGACCTGAAGTGAGGCATTGGAGCGCACGTGAAGAACGGTGCGGTCGAGGAACCGGTAATCCCAAATGGAGAAGCCGATCACATCGCCGTTCTTGACCATGCGCGCCTTATCCGTCAGCCGCTCGCCGTTCACGAACGTGCCGTTGCGGCTCGCGAGATCCTTCACCCAAAGCGAACCGCGCTCGTCAATCGAAAGCTCCGCCTGATGGGCGGCAACGATGTCGCTTTTGATCACGAGATCATTGTCGGGCGCCGAGCCGACCTTGAAGAGCTTCTTGGTGACGGAGACCATCTTGCCCTTGGCCTCGCCGTTCATGCCCTCGAGCCGGTGATACTTCTCGCGCGCCTTCTCAATCTTCGCGACCGTCTTGACAGTGATCTCGGAATCGCCGACCGCGATCCGGTCGCCGACCGCAAGTTTGCCACCTGTGAACGGACGCGCATTCTTAAAGATGGGAGCGCCGTCGATCGGTTCGATCTTGACCGAAAGGTCGCCGTGGGCAATCATCACGGCATGACGCGGGAGCATCGTCATGTCGGCGTCGGAAGGACGCCACCGCGCGCTTTCACCGCGGCCGATTTCCACCGGACCTTGAAAGTCGTCGGCCGTGAGCGTGTAGAGGGGCTTGCCCCCCGACACGAAAGTAAGTTGCAGGACTTGCTTCTTAGCCATCAGTTCCCCCTAAATCCCCTGAGTATCTTCTTGCGGCGTACGTCATCCCAGGCATTGAACTTGTCAAGCGCCTCCTTGCGAATCTGGTGCGCGACAAATCCGTTGCCCTCGCGCACGGCGCAGATGAAGGAAAACGCGCGACGATTATACCAGATCTCCTGCTCTGCGCGAAACCGAAGCCACTCGCGAAACGCATCATTGAGAAGAGCCCTGTCATTGTCGCGCTTGGCGCGTACGATGAGCGACTTGATGTTCTGTTCGATCTCGTTCCACTGCGCCATTGCGAAATTGTGCGATAGCATGTTGCGCACCCTGCGGAGCAAGCGGGTGGGGTCTCCCTCTGTGATTTTTTCCGGCACCTCAAAGTGAAAAGAACACAAGGTGTTGTTGATCTTAAAACACCGTTCGTTTCGAATCACATTGAGCGCTCGCGTCCAATCGCGGCTACGCACCTCGCGAATGCAGACGAAGTCGCGGTCGTTGTCGCGGAAGTAAATGAAACTTCCGGCCCAGACATTGCCGTCGTGCGGACGGAAGTAGTCGCCCTCAATCGCTGGCCAGCCGGCTCCGTTGGTCTTGATGAAGCCGATATGCTCGGTGGCGGACTGGAAACGCCACCCCGCATCAGTCTGTTTCTTCTTCCAGGCGGCGAACGACTCCTGCAAGGTGTGATCCCACCAGTTGGAAATCGTATGCGAACTAAAGGCAAGTACGAACGGGCATTCGTAATAGCGGCCGATCTTCGTCTCGACAGCCGCGGTCATGTTCGACGGATTGGCAAAGCCGCGCATACCCTCGCAATTCGGGAAATAAAGCTCGAACGCCGGATCGACGTTGCGATAGGCGAAAGTGATCGAGCCATCATCAAAGTTATAATCGTAGGCGCCGGGCCAGGTAAAGACGCTTTCGGTGAGCGAAAGTCTGTACTGCGCAAAAATAAAGACACCGACAGCAACAATACCAGCGATGAACCAACGACGGACCATGCGCTTGGTGCGCGGATCGGCATTGAGCTTACGAAGCTCCTTGATCTCCGCTTCGGACGCCATGCGCTCGGGGCGATCACGACGCCGCGCAGTCGGCTCGTCAGCGCCTTCCGCAGAAGACGGTTCTGCGGCGGGGACACTCTCGGTTACCGGCTCGGGGGCAACCTCGTCCTCATCTACCGTCTCGTCCAGCGTAATGTCTTCGCCCTTGTCTTCGGTCATCGTCACATTCCCCCCTTCGCCATCTGAAACTTAAGAATCACCGGTGTAATGATGATCACGAACACGGCCGGCATGATGAACATCGCCATCGGCATGATCATGATTGAGGGCGCCCGCTGCGCCTTCTGCTCGGCAATGTTGAAACGCACCTTGCGCATTTCCTCGCCCTGAATCTCCATGGTCTTCGAAATCGGCGCACCCATCTCGCTGCCGAGCGCGATCGCCGATGCGAAACTCGTGAACTCCTTGATCTTGAGACGCTGCGCCATGTTAAGGAGCGCATCGATACGTCCGACGCCGAGTTCCGTCTCGCGAAGCATCATCTGAAACTCGTCCGTCAGCGGACCGCGAATGCCAAGGCCGACGAAGTAGCGGAGCGAAGCACCGAAGTCGAGACCCGCGCGCATCGCCGAAGTCAGAAGGTCAATCGCGAAGGGCAAGGCGCGGAGAATGGCCTCCTGACGATCCTTAGCCATCGACTGAATCGAACTCTTGGGCAGCACCCAGCCCATGAAGAGCCCCAACGGAATCGCCATCACCAGCGTCATCGCCCGCTTGGGCTCGGGTACGCCCATCGCGAGGAACGTGCAGAAGCCCATGAGAAAAGTCGCCGCGGCAACCTGACAGCAGTACACCTGATGAGGAGCAAGCCGCAGGTTGGCAATCTGGGTGAGATCGGAAATCTCCTGATCCTTTGCCGCGGACGAGAGCGCCTTGCCGACCCCCATGCCGTTGAGCATGGCTATCGGTTTCTCAAGGAGACGGAAAATAGTCGGCAATTCCTGCATTTTACACCTCCACCGCCGTAATCTTCTTGATGACCGTGTAACCGACTGTGATCAGCACCGCGTCCACACCGATGGCGATCCACCCCGTAGTCGTAGTCAAGAGCGGCAACATCAGTTCGGTATCGACCGCAAGCAGCAGCAGGAAGGCCGCCACCGGCGCAAGGGACATCGCCAGCGCCTCGAAGCGTCCCTGCGCGGTGAGCGCCGAGAGCTTGCGGTGGAAGTCATCACGCGAACGAATGGTCGAAGTCATCTTCTCCAAGACCTCGGCGAGCGAGCCGCCGGACGTCATCGTAAGCCGGATCGAGACGATCATCAGCTGCAGATCCTCACAGGGAATGCGCCGGTACATGCGCGAGAGCGCTTCGGCGAGATCGACACCGAGATGGTATTCGCGCTGGACGATGCGAAGCTCTCCGAAAAGCGGCTCGGCCGCGTTCTTCGCATAGACCTCGAGCGCCTGCGGCAGGGCCTGACCGGCCTTGAGGCCGTTGGAAAGTCCCATCGAAAAGTCAAGCATCTGGGCCTGGAAGGCAAGCGCGCGCTTCTGCACCTTTGAAACGTAGTGCTTGCGCGGCAGACGCGAGGCGATGAACCCGGCGGCCACGATGGCGATGGCGATGATCGCGAGATTGAAGACCTCGAACGCAATCAGCGTCGCGAGCACGATGACCACCGCAAAGAACGCGAAACCGACCTGAAGGCGGAAGAGCTGTCCGCTCGTGATGAAGTAGGAGAGCGAGTTGCCCATGCCGCTCTGCTTGGCTTCGTCGGCATCGAGCTTCTCGGCCCGCTCCTCGGTCAGCGCCCGAATCCACACGGCGAGGGACATGACGCCGAGGCCGATCGCCACGAACATCAGCGCGTAAACGCCGTAGCGATTGAGAAGTTCAAAATTTATGGACGCGAGAATGCTCATTTTTTCGTCAACCCTCCGGCACGAAGACACCCATATCCAACCTGAGGTCGCCGCTCTTGCGCAGCTCGTCCACAAAGACCGGAATGTTGCCTGTCGGATTGTGCTTGCCCACTACCTTGAAGTTTTCGTCAAAGCCCTCCTGATCGAACGAGAAGATGTCCTGCATCGTCACGATGTCACCTTCGCGGCCTGTTATCTCGGTGATCTTCACCACCTTGCGGCTGCCGTCCGGCAGACGCGTCTGCTGCACGATGAGGTCGATAGCGCTCGCGATCTGCTCGCGGATAGCGGACGACGGCAGGTCAAACCCCGCCATCATCACCATGTTCTCGAGACGACCGAGCGCATCGCGCGGCGTGTTCGCGTGCAGAGTCGTAAGCGACCCGTCGTGACCGGTGTTCATCGCCTGCAACATGTCGAGCGCCTCCGCACCGCGGCATTCACCGACGACGATGCGGTCGGGACGCATACGCAGCGTGTTGATGACGAGATCGCGAATCGAGACGCGGCCCTTGCCTTCAACGTTCGCCGGACGCGCCTCGAGACGGCAGAGGTTCTCGTGATCGAGCTTGAGTTCCGCCGAGTCCTCGACGGTGATGACGCGCTCGCCGTAGGGGATGAACTGAGAAAGGATGTTGAGAAGCGTCGTCTTGCCCGAGCCCGTACCGCCCGAGACGACGATGTTCTTCCTCACACGCACGGCCTCGCGCAGGAACTCCGCCATGCCGTTGGTCATCGAACCGAACTTGACGAGATCTTCAGGACCGAGCTTCTTATCGGAGAACTTACGGATCGTCACGTCGGACCCGTCGAGCGCCAGCGGCGGAATGATCGCGTTCACACGCGAACCGTCCGGCAAACGGGCGTCAACCATCGGCGACGCGGCGTCCACATGTCGGCCGAGCGGTTCGACGATACGCTGGATGACGACCTGGAGCTGCGCTTCATCGCGAAACTTCGTAGTGGCGCGCTTGATGAGTCCCTTCTGTTCCACAAAGACGTTCTCGGGACCATTGATCATGATTTCGGAAATCGTCTTGTCGCGAATGAGCGGCGAGAGCGGACCGAATCCGACGATCGAATCAAGGAGCGCCTGACGAAGCTGCGGCACCGGCACGGAATCGGGAATGATGTGCTGGAGCTCGCGCAACACTTCATCGAGCATCGCTTCGGCCTTGGCGGCCATTTCCTTGCCCGAAATCGCGTCTTCGCCGGAAATGTTCATGCGCTCGAGGATGCGGTCGTTGATCTTGCGCATGACCTGCAGCACCTGAGGCGTGAAAAGATCTCCGTTCGATCCCTCCGGCTCGTAAAGCGGCAACCGCGGTTTGCCGTTCTCGTCCTTGGGCTGCTCCTTGTAGACCGCCTTCGAGACGGTCGGCTTGGCGACCGGCGGCGGCTCCGTGGCAGTGACGGGAGCAGGCGCGGACTCCGCCTTTTTAGAGGTCATCGAGGCAAGCGCTTCGGGATTGGCGATGAAGCGCAACGTCGCCGGCCCGATTCGGATCAGGTCCAGCTGCTGCACGGCGGTGATCGCCTCGATTCGCTGATCGTTGACGAAGGTGCCGGAATGACTGCCGGAATCCTCGATAAACCAGGCCGAGCCGAGCTTGCGCAACACGGCGTGACTGCGGGAAACCGTCTTCGCCGGCACGCGGAGATCCGCCGAATCGGAGCGACCGATGACCAGCGTGTCGCGTCCCTCGACGCTCACGTTCGTCTTGTTTCCATCAACTGTCAGTTCGATGAACATCACTTGTCCTCTTCAAACCAGCGCCAGAAATAGAACACCTTGTACCACGGATCCGACTGACGGATACGCTCCTTGACCGCCTTCGGAAGCTCGCGGCTCGCCGTGCGCTCGAGGTGTCCCGTCTCCTCGCTCGGACGGCGACGGAGCGGATCAAACTCGTCCGCGTATTCCGGCGAAATGAGCACCAGCGTATAATCGTCCGAGACATTCTCTTGACCATACGAGGTAAACCAGCTGACAATCGGAATGTAGCGAAGAACCGCAAAACCGGAAGGAGGCGTCTCAGTATGACTGACCTTATGGGAACCGCCAATAGCAATGGTCTCGCCGAGACAGGCGACGACCGGCATGCTGGCCGCTACCTTACTCTGGGTGTAATCGTCCCCCGACGGTTGAGGATTGCCGGAATCCTCGAGATCAAGATCAAGTTTCACTTCGTCAGCGTGGGTAAGCACGCCCTCGACGGTGATCTTGAAACCATACGAAACCTCCTTGACATTGCCACCGTTAACACCCGTCACCTTCATCATCAGCGTGCCACCATCTTGAAACGTGGCCTTCGCCGCCTTCTCTCCGTTGGAGTTGAAGGTGACATGACCTGACTTGCGATGGGTGGCAAGGCCGTTCGATGCCAGGAAATTGAGCATGCCATTGACGCCGCCAGTAAAGCCCAGACGGGCGGTACGAAGATTCGCATTGCCATCGGGATCAGCGTCTCCAAAAATGCGCATCAGCTGCGTCCACATCTCGAAGTTGCCGAGCTCGCCCTTCACCGCACCGGAATTGCCGAAGGCCTCGATGGCATTTTTGCTGATAGTGAGAAAGACGACGCCGACATCGATGAGACGGTCGACCACGTAGAAGTTGGTGATGCAGGGAACGGACCCGGCGCGGGTATTGCCGCCGGTCATAGCGAGCCACGTCTGACGGCCGACGATCTTCTCGACTTCGGCGACATCCTTCTTGTTGAAGAAGTAGCCGGTGATCGTCATCACACCGCCGGCGTACTTCATCTCGATGCAGCCGGGATTATCACTCGTCGCTTCGGTCACCATGCGGTAGCCGCTCTGCTCGAGGATCTTGCCGAACTTGGCGAGCAGATCCTTGCCGGGCGTGAAGACGACGTAGTCGAAGCAATACTGCTGATAGCGCGAGAGCACGAGGTGATAGAGATCCCAGTGCTCGGTCTTCGAGATTTCGCCGCGGAGACAGATCTTGCCGTTGTTGACCATGATCTCGACCTCGGGCACTTCCTCGAGATCGCGACCGAGCGCCTTGATGATCGGCTGCAGGGCGTCCACGACCGTCACCGAATAGCTCTTGATGTTGTCAGTGCCCATGAGCTCGACGATCGCCGTGCCGGCGCTCACGCCCATGACGTTGTAGCTCTTGTTGCCGGACCGGCGGAGCTTGACGCAGGTCGACTCGCAGCGGACTTCCTGAATCGGGAAGGTCGCGGCAACTTCGATCGTATCGCCGATGACGACCGACACCTGCTCCTGATCGTCACCCGCGCCCCAGAGGACGGCGCTGGCGGTCATTACGAACAATGCGATGAGTTTCTTCATTTACAACTCCTGATGGCTTTGAATTTCGTTACTTCAGCGGCACTTCCGGCAGCTCGACCGCCGTCAGGTTCTCGCGCACCTTGCGGAAGGTCGACGAATCGACGACGCCGCCGTCCTTGCGGTTGCGCGCGGTGCGGTCGTTGCGCTTGCGGAGCACGGGATAGAGCTCTGCCTGCTGCTGGGCCGCGACCAGGATTTCCGCCTGCTGCGGCGGGAGCGCCACGAGAATCGTCGAGGAGCCGCCGGTCTGGGGCTCGCGGAACTGTCCGTTCGCACCGACGATGCCCATCACGCGCACGCAGGGCATGAGCAGCGTCGTCTGCTTCGTCGCCTCGCCCATGTCGTCCGTACCCTTGCCGTCCGTCCAGCTCGCAAGAATCGCAATCTCGTCGTCCGGCAGGAGCATGGCGATGAGCGTAGGATTCGCGAACGTCACCGGAATCACCCACTCGCCATCGTGAATCGTCTCCGCGAGCGAGGCATTCATGCGCACGTCGCTCACGAGCACGAATTCGTCCATCGCGATCGCGCGCGGAATGCGCTGACCGTAGGCGATGGCGACCTCGCCCCACTTGAGCGCATTCTTCGGCGCCGCCGCCACCGGAATGACGCGGTAGCTCAAGTCACCTTCGCGCAACTCCTGCATCGCCACGAGATCGTGGTTAGCGATACAGACCGCCATCATCTCCTCCTGTCCGGCGATTTCCTTGTCGGACAGCATCTTCGAAACGGCGTAGACCGCCGCGAGGCCCAGAATCACGGCCGCGATGAGCGGCATTGAGTTTTTCATCTCTTACTCCTTAGTTGTATATTCGATGTTGAAATTGTCACCATAGAGATAGGAACTGCGTTCGAATCCGACGAGATCGATCGAGCCGAGCTGCGAACTCGTCAGATGGTAGGACTCACCCGCCGCATACGTCTGCGGATTGAGCGGCGAGTTGGAGATCATGTGGATCTGGTCCAGCGTCGTCGCGTAAGAGTAGTCCGGCACCGTCGGCGTAAGCCCGTCGTTGAGAATCACCCAGACGCCGTCATGGAAGCCGAAGTGCGGCAGATCGTTGCCTCCGACCGTGCGGAAGGACGCCCACTGCGGATGCTTGTAGCCGGCATTGACATCGATGTCGAGGGTGGGACCGCCCAAGCTGATCTCGGTATTCGGGAGATAGGAATTCGCCGTGAGATAGATGTTGCCGCCGGCCTCGATGACGCCGCCCATAGTTCCGATCTCACCGTTCGCGATCACCTTGAGGTTACCACCGGCGGACACATTGCCGCCGCTGCCGACGATCCATCCGCCCTTGGTGCGGTTGATTGAAAGACTGCCCGCCGCATTGGCATCCAACCTGCCGGTCGCATTGGCGACGATGGGACTATCCTCCGTGCCGATCGTACCCGCCGTCAACGAGAGATTGCCACGGTCGGCATCGAAGACGCTTTCGTAGATCTCGTTCGCATTGACCGCAAGATTGCCGTTGATCGTCGAGGCGCGGCTCTTAGAAAGCTTCGTGGCATTGACATTGAGATCTCCGTCGGCATTGTCGATCGTGAGCTGATTGTCGTTCACGAGCTCGAGATTGAGATCGCCGTTGTTGAAAAGCGTGACCTTCTCACCTGTGGCCTCGATCTTCGTCTCTCTGCCGAGATGATTGTCGGCAGCAGTGAGCTCGACGTTGCCCTCGGCGACGATGTAGTTCGGATCCTCCGCAGTGGACGCCGTGACAATGCGATCATCGCCGATGATGTCACCCTCGGCTGACACCTTCATCGACTTGACATCGACCTCAGTGAGACGGAGCGCCTGGTCGTTGATAGCCACGAGATCGCCCGCCGCCGTCGCACCGAGCGACTCGACGTGACCTGCCCTGACCCAGACATTGCCGGAGCCGCCGTTGAGCACCGCGTCCTTGGCGGACAGGGACTCGAAATCAAGTCCGACAAGCGACGCGAACTGGGCGCTGCCCGCCGTCTCTGCGACGATCGTGGACTGGAAGATGTTGTTCGGATTGTCGAGCTTGATGCTGTCCGTCGCCGTCACCGTCGCCTTGCCGGCAACCGCAACCGCACCTTCCTGCGAAAGCGCACCGTTCACGCCGATATTCGCGTCTCCGCCGACGATCAGATCGTCCATCACGAGATCGCGGTCGTTCTGAATCGTGAAGTTCGCGTGCGCCGCGCCCGCGATCTTGCCGACCGAGCCGTCCGCCACCGTCACCGATGCCCCGCTGTCCTCCGCCTTGAGCGTAGCGGACTGAGCAACGACGCGATTGAGCGCGGCATCTCCCTCGAAATCGATATTGATCGTATCCTCGGCGGTGAGATTGACCGTCGCCGCCTTGACTTCGGACTTGCTGCCGGCCTCGCTGCTGATCGACTTGGCCGCAAGTTCGATCGTGCCGTTCTCGCTGTTGGCGATAACATCGGCAATCGTCAGCGGCACGGTGTTGCCGATCATCACATCACCCTCAGTCGCCTTGGCCGAAGTCACACCATTAAGTTCATTGACTCCCCCGAGATAGACATCGCCCGTCTTCGCCACGAAGTCCGCCTTCGCCTGCGCGATCACCTTCGAGTCAGCATCCCCGTTGATGCCCTCCAGACCGGTAACCGAAAGATCGCCCGCGACATCGAGCGTTCCGATATCGAGAAGCTGCACCGCCGTCACATCGAGCTTTCCGGCGTTCTTGACGCTCGTCTTGGCGGCCGTATCGACCGTGAGCGCGAGATCGTTCTTGTTGACGAGATTGATGTCGTCGCCGGACTTCACGCTCGCCACGGCGCCGAGCTCGTTGTCCTCGTTCGTAAGCTCGACCTTGCCCTCGGCCACGATCTTGTTGGGATGCGCCTCGGTCGCCTGGGTCTTGACCTTATCAACCCCGGTGAGATCGCCGGCGATGTCGAGCACCATCGAACGCACGTCGATCTCCTTGAGGACGAGCGACTTGCCGTTCTCGAAATAAAGATCCGCCGCGGTCGTCGCCGCAAGCGTGTTGACCATTCCGTTCTCCACGACGATATCACCATTGCCGCCGTTGAGCTGCGCGTTCTCAACATTGAGTCCGTCGAACTTGAGTCCGTTCTCGGAACTGATGTTGAGATCCTTCGCGTTCTCGATGACGATCTTCGATCCGAAGTGGTTGAAGGGGTTAAGAAGCGTTATGTCTCCCGCCGCTGCAAACGTCGCCGTACCGCCAACCGAGACGCGAGTATCATAAACGAGCGGCTCCTGCTGTGTGATGTTGCCGTCCGCCCGAATCGCCGCGGTGCCGTTCGCCTCGATATAACCGAGCTCGAGATTCTGGTCGTTCATGAACTCAAAGTTGCGATCCACCTTGGCGGAAATATTCTTCACCGCACCGTCCGTAACCTTGAGCGAAGAGCCGGCGTCAGTGGCCTCGAACTTCGCATAGTTCGCGACGACATGGTCGAGCGTGGCATCGCCCTTGAAGTTGATGTCGATGTCCTCCAGCGCCTCGAGATTCGCCGAGCCCGCCGCCATCTTGATCTGCCGTCCGTCGCTCTTGATGTTCTTGGCGGTTACGTTGAGCGTGCCGTCCCCCGTCTTCGCCATCATGTCACCGAGATGGATGTCACCCTCGTTGTTGATCGCGATGTTGCCGCGCTCCGCCCTGGCCGCGACAATGCCGGTCATCTCGTTCTTGCCCTGGAGCAGCACGTCGCCGTTGACCGTATTCGCACTGAACGCACCGGTCGTGACCTTCGAGCTCTCGTCGCCCACGACTCCGTTCTCCGCGGCAATATCAATTGAATCGGCCTTGAACTGACCGACGTAGAGCTGCTTGCCCGCCACAACCTTGAGATCGCCGGCGATCGTGGCGTCCACCGTATCCTCGGCGTCGAGACCGAGCGTGACCGAACCGTTGTTGACGATCTTGACCGTCTCACCGGAATCGATGTTGAGACGCTCGCCGAAGTTGTTCGCCGCGTCGGTCAGAACGACCTTGCCGGAGGCGACGACCTTGTTCGGATTCTCCAGCGTCGATTTATCTGCGGTGAGGACGCCTTCCTGCGTGACATCACCCGTGGCCTGGATCTCCATGCGGCCGACGGTGGACTCCTTGAGGACGAGCGACTGATTGTTGATCACCTTCAGATCCGCCTCGGTCTTCGCCTGAAGGGTGTCCACCAGACCCGAACGCACGAGGATGTTCTTCGTCTTGCCATCGAGCACGGCGTCCACCGCCGTGAGCGAATCGAAGTCGAGGCCTTCCGCCGCGGTGAACTTCGCCGTGCCGAGCGTTTCCGCGGCAATGCGCGAGCCGAAGTGGTTGTTCTCGTTCACGAGCTCGATACCCTCGGTAGCGACGACCGTGCTCTTGCCGTTAACCGAGATCTTGTCCGTCTGAGAAAGGACGCCATCAACCGAAACCTTCGCGCTCCCGCCGACCGTGACCGCCCCGAGGGCGAGCGACTTGTCGTTAGCGAAGTCGAGATTCTTCGAAACCGCGCCCGCGAAGGTCTTGACCGAGCCGTCCGCCACCGTGAGCGACGAGCCGTCGACATCGGTATTGAGCGTCGCGTTCTGAGCGACGACGCGATTGAGCTTCGCGCTACCCTTGAAGTTGACGGCGATGTCTTCAGCGGCACCGAGATTGACGGACGCGCCAGTCATCTCGATCTTGCTATCGCCCTCGCTCTTTATAGAATTGGCGGAAACGGTGACCGAGCCCTCGTCCGCATTGGCAATCATATCGCCCACGAGAAGGTCGCCGTCATTCCTCAGTCCGACGCTGCCCTTCTCGGCCTTGGCGGACGCCACCCCACCGATCTGGTTGGCGCCCGCGAACACGAGGTCGCCCTGCTCGGCCACGGCGGTGAACGCGCCCGGGGTCGTCACCTTGGAATCGACATCACCGTTAACGCCGTTCTTGGCGTAGATGTCGATGGCGTTCGCGGTAATCTCGCCGACGAGCAGCTCACTCATCGCCTTGGTCTTGAGATTGCCGGCGACCGTGGCGCTGAAAAGTCCCTCGGCGTCAATCGTCAGATCAAGGTCTTCGCCGTTATGGAGATTCACCTCCTTTTCGGAAGTGACGCTTGCTACCTTGAGCTGGTTCTCATCGGACGTGAGCGAGATTGCGCCGGAGGCGACGAGCTTGTTCGGATTCTCCGCGGTCGCCGCGGTCACGATCTTCTTGTCACCGGTGATCTCGCCTTCGACGCCGAGCTTGAGCGAACCGGCGGTGATCTCGTTAAGCTGAAGATCCTGGCTGTTCACGGCCTTGAGATTGCCCTTGACCGTGCCTGCGAGGGTGTCAACCTTGCCGTTCCGGACGAGCACATCGCCGTTCTCGCTCGCGACCACCGCGTCCCGCGCGACGAGCGAGTTGAAATCGAGGCCCTCGCTCGAAGCGAAGCTCGCCTTGGTGGAGGTCTCGGCGACGAGGCGCGAGGCGAAGACGTTCTGCTGGTTCTCGAGCGTGATGTCGTCCGTCGCCTTGACCGTGGTGAGTCCGCCGACCTTGACCGCGCCGTCCTGAGCGATCTTGCCGTCGACCGTGAGATTGAAATCGCCCTTCTTCTCCGCAAGGTCGCCGACCGTCACCTCGCCGAGGGTGAGGTTGCGGTTGTTGACGATGGTAAGATTCTTCTTCACCTCGCCCGCGAAGCGTCCCATCGCGCCGTCCGCCACCGTGATCGACGCGCCCTCGTTCTTGGCGGCGAGCGTCACGTTGTCAGCCGCAACGGTATTGAGATTGCCGTCGCCCTTGAACGTGAGGTTGACGTCCGTCGCGCCGAGATTTACGGACGATGCCGTCAGCTCGATCTCGCGATCTTCGCTGACGATGGAATCGGCCATGAGATCGATCGAGCTTTCCTCGCCCTTTGCGGTGACATCGCCGATTCTGAGCGTATCCGCCGCGACGATGCCGACGCTGCCGGCATCCGCCTGGGCAGTAACGATGCCGGCGAACTCATTTGCGCCAGCGAGCATGATGTCGCCGCCGGTCGCCTTCGCGTCGAAGTTGCCGGTGATGATCTTCGAATCGGAGTCGCCCGTAAGACCGTTCGCCGCTACGACCTTCACGTTGTCGGCCTTCATCTGTCCCACGTTGAGTTCCGTCCCCGCCTTGACGTTCAGGTCGCCGTTGATCTTGGTGCTGAGCGGACCTTCCGCGTTGATCTCGAGATTGAGCGCGTTGCCGTTGACGAGTGTGACCGCGTCGCCGCCGTCGACCTTGAGCGTATCGCCGAGCACGTTCTCGTCGTTAACGAGCGCGATCTCACCGGACGCCTTGAGGCTGTTGGGAGAATCCGCCGTCGCACCGTGCGTCGTGATCTTCGCCGCGCCGTACACCCAGCCCTCGTTCTCGATCTCAAAGGTCTTCACGTCGAGCTCGCGAAGCGCGAGATTCGTCTGGTTCTTGACCTTGAGCTTGCCGCCGGCCGTGGCCTTGAGCGATTCAACCGAGCCGTTGTTGATGACGATATCGTTGTCATCGGCGGTGCCCGCGCGCAGATCTGCCGCGGACGCACTGAGCGAGTCGAACTCGAGGCCGCGGTCTTCGGTAGTGACGAACGTCGCCGCACCGCCGGCCTGGGCGAGGATGCGCGAGCCGAAGTAGTTGTAGGGATTGTCGAGACGGATGTCCTTCGTCGCGGTGAAATTGGCAGTGCCACCGATGTTGAGCGCGCTTGAGGCGTCCGCATAGCCGCCCTGCGAGATCGTGCCGTCCGCAGAGACCGCAGCATCGCCGCCGACCGAGAAGCTGCCGAGGACGACGGACTTGGAGTTCGCGATCGAAAGATCCTTCGCCACGGACACGGCGAGATTGTCGACCGAACCGTTCGCGACCGTGACGGACGCTCCCTCGTCCGTCACAACGAGATTGGCATTGCGGGCGGCGAGCTCATCCATATTGAGCGTGCCGGCCACATTGAGCGTGACGTCGCCAGGCGCGCCCGCCGAAACGCTGGCCGCCGTGAGCGTTACCTTGCCGTCGCTCACCACGTTCGCGCCGCGAAGTCCGATTGAACCCGAAGTGGCGTTCGCGGTCATGTCGCCGATAAGCAGCGTGCGGCTGTTGATGACGCCGATGTTGCCCTCCTTGGCGGTAGCGGTGACCTTGCCGTAGAGCGCATTGTTCTCGCTCGCGAGATAGACATCGCCCGATTTCGCGACCGCATCCAGCGTGCCTTCGGCGCGAACGACCGAATTCTCGTCGCCGTAAAGCCCGGTCTTGCCCTCGAGGCGGACGTTGTAACCGGCGACGGATCCGAGCGTGAGTTCCTGTTCTTCGACGCCCACGACGGTGACGTCGCGGAGAGCGTCCTCGGACCCGGCCATCACCGAGACGCGACCGAGATTCCACGACTCGCGCGTCTCCTTAGATTGCATCTGATCGAGATCGAGGATGAAGTCGGCGTTGCGCGAGAGGAAGGTCGTGCCGGTATCGGCATCGACGATCGCGTCCTCACCGAAGCTGATCTTCTGCGAGGCGTCGAGCGTGATGTTGTCGCCGGTGATCTGTCCATCGACCTTGATGTCACCGGTCGTGGCGAGCGTGATGTCGCCGGCCTTCGCCGTTACGTTATCGACCGTAACGTCGGTGGAGTTGCGGAAGGTCACGCCGTCGCGCGCGTTCGCACCGAAGATCATGACGTCGTGGGAGGGACCGTTCTCGTTGTCGAGCTTGACCGCGCCCTTCGCGCTGCTTGCCCAGAGCGAGCCCGAGGTGCGGCGCACGTATTCGTCACCGGGAATGCGGTTCTGGTCGGTGGTGACGATGCGGCGGTTGTTGGAATCGACGCCCTTGGTGCCGTCGAGCTCGACGTCGCCGGCGGTGATGTTGCCTTCCATCACGAGCTTCTTTTCGGTCGAAACGTAGGCCGTGCCCTGCGCGCGCACCTCGCCGAGACGTCCGGACCAATCGCTCTTGTCCGCCCCCTGGGTGTCGATGACGACGTTGCCCTTGTCCGCAATCGCAGTGAGCGTGCCCGCGACGAAGGCGGACGACGCCGCAACCGAGATGCTGCCGTTCTTGGACTCGAACTCGACATTGTTGCCCGAGACGCGGCGGATGTCGATCGTGCCCCAGTTCTTGAAGTTGAGATCGGCGGTGTCGCTCGCGGCAAGGCGAATCTCGCCAAGAACGTCATTGACCGTCTTCGAAAATTCGATCGTTGCGTTATCGGCGGCGGCGATGACCGTCGCGTTGCCCTGGGTGCGGATCGCGCTGTTGAGCTTGATCGAGCCCTCGGTTTCGCGAAGGTAATAGTCGCCCGTCATGATATCACCGCCGAGATCGGTCGCCGTGAGCGTGCCCTCGGTCTTGTTGCCGACGATGGTGAGCCCGCCCGGCGCATCGTAGCGGAGATCGGCGATGGTCGTGTAGGTGTCTTCGCCGGTCGTTTCGCGAATCGAACTGACGACGAGCGTCTGCGGCGCCTTCACGTAGAACTTCGCATCGTCCTTAAGCCCGACCGCGAACGTTCCGCCGTCGAGCGAGAGCGTATAGAGCTGCGACGGATCGGTGATATCGCCGGTTTCATAGCCGCCGATGAAGTCACGACGCTGCGAGGACTTGCCGCCGGTGTCGAGCGCGAGCGTGTTGGCGTAGAGATCGCCCGCGAGACGGAAGGTCTCGGGATCGAGATAGGCGTTCGCGCGCAACTTGATGTCGCCGGCCAAACCGAAGATGGAGTCGACGAAGACATGGTCGTTCTTGCCGAGCGAGACGTTGATGGAATTGTAGAAGCCCATCGTCGAGGCCTTGATGGTGACCTGATTGTCGGACGTGAGATCGGCGCCGGAGAAGATCAGCGACCGCGAACCGGCATCGATCGTACCCTTGCCGGAAAGCGTGATCGTGTTCTTCTTGGCCGCGGAAATGATGAGGCCGGTATCAGACGCATCGAGCACCGTCTCAGGCAGGACCACGTTCAGGTCGCCCACGCCCTGCAGCACGACGCTCGCGCGATTGCCGGTGCGCGAACCGGGCGCGGCGACCTTGAGCGCCATCGACTCGTCGACCGTAAGCGTCGAGCCGAGATTGTAGATACGCATGTACTCAAGATGCGCCCAGGTGCCGAAGTCGCCGTCGAGATCGGAAAGCTTGTAGTCGCGCTCGCGCATATCCAGGGACATCGCGCGCACGTAGCCGTTGCCGGTCGAGGTGATCTTGGGCAGCTGATAGGCGTTGGGCTTGCCCTGGTCGTCGAAGCCCTTCGTGAAGTCCGGCAAAACCTGCGAAAGCTCGCCGAAGACGTAGAGGTCGCCCTCGTGCTCGAGCTCGATGCCCGTATCGTAGGTGGCCGCACCGGTGGACGAGATGATGGCGTTTTCCTCGACCACGAGATCGCCGCTACCGCCTTGTCTGAGTTTCACGTTGCGCGCGTCGATGTTGATACGGTTGTCACCGGCATCGTCAAAGCGCTGGCCAATCACGAGATCGCCGCGGGACAGATTCTCGAGCGCGACCTGTCCATTCTCGGCCGCAATCTGGAAGTCACCGTTGAACGCCATGCCGTTCAAGGTCCTGATCGAGATGTCACCGGTTTCAGCGGCAATACCGCGATTTTCGCCGACCGGATTCGCGGTAAACGAGTTGGCGTAGACCGACACGTTTTCGCCGGCCACGATGCTGCCGCGAAGATCAACCGAGACCGTCGGAGCACTGACCGAAATGCTGCCGCCCGCATTGAGAATGCCGAGCCGACCGTTCCAGCCGTTGATCGCCCCCTGCATCTCGATATCGCCGTTTTCGGCCGAAAGCGAGAGAGTGCCACTGGAGCCCATGGAGATCGTCTGCCGGCCGCTGTGGGCGGACGGATTGAAGATGAGCGAACCCTTGTACTCCGCAAGCGTAATGCTCTTCGCGGACTTGATGACGTAATCGTTATCGGAAATGCCCTCGCCGCCCAAAGCCACCGAACCTTCGTCAGAGGTGACCTTTACACCGCCCAGGAAACGGTTGCCTGCTGCCGAAAGCGAGACCGACCCCTTGGCATGAGCTTCAATCATACCCTCGGCACCGAGCGAACCTGAATCCGACAGCGTAATCGTACCTTTGGTAGCGGTGATGTAGGCAGTTGCCAACGATGAATTGTAGAACTTGGTCTTGCCGGTAAGCTCAATATTGCCATTAAGCGCCTTGATTACGATTTCCGGCGAGGTCACCGTTCCTTCGGCAATGGAAAGGTCGCCGACGACCATGTTATCCGCCGCCACGATCTTGGCACCGCTCGCAAAGTATCCGGAGACTTCCAGATCCTCCAGGAACTTGCCTTCCTTCACGTCCATGTAGTTGAGAAAACCGATATTCCTCTCCGGATCATCTTTGCTGCCATTATGAATATAGGAGGCAACGGTCACCAGGTTGCCATTGCCAACGTAGGTCGGGCTGTTCACATGGCCAAAGGACTCGATCTTGTTGCCCACGAGCGCAAGACCAGTCACACTCATGCCAACCTCGGAATCGATGTAGATGCCTTTACCTTCTACGCCGTCAGTCGAAAAGCTCGCCGACCAATGGCTGGAGACATCAAGCGGGGTCGCCGCGGCAAGTCCGAGATATCCATTTAGGTCGACCGCTGCGCCGCTCGTAAAGGAGATACCCGAAGGATTGATGATCCAGACATTGACCTTGGAAGCATGGAGGTTCGGTAAATTGCCTTGTTGAAAAATCATCGAGAGGTCGGTGGCGGCACCCGTGACTGCAGTGCTCATCGAATTGCCGATGAAACCAGAAATAGTCGTTGGCGTTCCGCCGTCGACGATATTGTAGATCGTGCCGCCGCTCTCGCCGACTAAATTACAAAAAATCAACTGTTTATCTTGATCTACACTGAGTTTTGACCACTTTACGACACCAGGTCGGTCATTGTTGATCAGTTCAACTATAGTGGTCTTCTCAAGCTCTTCAAGGCCGAGCTTGATGCCAACCATAGAGGTAAAGAACTCCGCCGCCTTAAGAAGGCCCGGTGCATTAGGATCCATGACGGTGGCGTTACTCGCCTCGCGAAAGAGATTGCCGTCGCATGCGTTCTTGCCATTACTCGATATTGCAACCTCGGCTTTCTCGTACCATTCTGGAGCTTTTCCAAAGGCCGGGGTGATTGAGCCGAACGCGGCAATGAGCGCTACGGTCAGACGGACAGGTTTCGGGAAAACGTTTCTTAACATGACATGCACTCCTTTCCCTTAGAACTGCATCCTGGTTGAAAGATAGAACTCGAAGTCGCGATCCTGATCGTCAAGATACGCCTTGCGAAGCGGAATCGCGAAGTCGGCGCCGAGCGTGAAGTAGCGCGTGAGCGAGAACCTGAGACCGAGACCGCAGGAAGCGAGCCACTCGTCATCAAGATAATAGCTGGCCAGATATTCGGTGCTGTTGTAGCGCATCCAGCCGGCATCGACGAACGCGATGAACTGCCAACGCGAGATCGGCAGGCAGTTCTTGCGATCCATGAAGAGCTTCAGCACCGGATCCGTCCAGATCGGCGTGCGGAACTCGATCGTGCCGTTGAAGCCCCAGTCGCCCTGGTAACCGCGGGTGCGGTAACCGCGGACTGTATCGTGGCCGCCGAGCGTAAGCTTTTCGGACGAGGTAAGCGTCTGGTCGGTCCAGCTGCCGTGAATCTTGCCGAAGACGGTCCACTTCTGCCACTCGGGTACGTCCGTCGAAAGAACATCGGTGATGGCCTGAAGGCGGGCGACGTTGAACGAGACGACGTAATACTTATCCTCGGCACCGTAAACGTAGTCGGAAAGTCGGTTGCCGCTGTGGTAGCAGTTGAAGAGGAACTGCGCATCGGCCCAGAGACGACCGCCGGCCTGATCGGCCTTCTTGTCGGCGTATACGAGCCCGATCGTCGCCGGCAGCGTGCGCGCCGCACGCTGATACTGAGTCAGGTCGGAGATGTCAAAACGATCCCTCGACTCGCGGAACATCACGCCCGCATCGATGGAGACCGTGCGCCGATCGCTGTCGTAGAGATTGACCGAGAGCTTGGTGCCGGCGAACCAGCCCTTGCCGATGAGGTCAAAGTCGGTCAGCACCTCTTCGTTCTTGAGATCGGAGTAACCGCCGTAGAAGTTGAGGTAGCCGCCGCGCCAGAAGGTGAACGGCAGCAGGTAGCCGCCCGAGATCCACCAGAGATCAGCGTTCTGGCTCAAGCCGGGCGAAACCGTCAAGATGTCATCGTGCTTCGTGAGGTTCGTCAGCTGCAACGCCCCGGTGAACTGCCATTCGCCGATCTCGTGCATGCCGTAGTTGTTGACCTCGACATTGCCATGAATCGGAATCGAGTCGTCGACATTGAGCACGATGTCGCCGATCTTCGTGTCTTCGCCGCGAACCTCGACACCCGCATGGACACGGTAGTCGGGATGGTTGTTCAACGCGCGCATCGTATCGTTGATCGCCTCCACCCGGAAGACATCGCCCTTCTTGATGCCCTTGATCTTCTTCACGACCTGCTCGTTGGAGTGGAACCAGCTGTTGGTCTCGCCGCCGAAATGGACGATCACATCACCGAAGCGACCGGGATCGACCTTGATCGTATACTGGCCGTTGCGCGAATTGTAGGCGTTATCATCGGCCGTCACCGTCGCGAGCGGATACCCAAGCCGCACCACCGCCGCCTGCGCCTCCTTCAAAAGCCGCGGCTCGCTCTCTTCGTTGAGCACCACGCCGCGGAAGATCGGATCGAGCAACGAGAAGACATCGTGCTCATCGCAGAACTCCTCATCGCCGCGAAGACGGATGCGCTTGATGACGCCGCCGGGATTAGGAATCCAACGCGAGGGACGACGCGACATCGCCACCCCGTCGGACGGCTTGGAGGACGCCTGACGCACCTTGAGCTCGCGGCGGGTCATGAAGTCGACAGAAACCGTCACCGTGCCCGAAGCGCTCGCCGTAGGCACGAACGCCAGCTTGACCGAATAGCCCTTCTGATCGAGCTCGACCGCCAGCTCGCCGACGATCTTCTCGACCTCGACGGCAATGAGATCCTTGCCGACGATGCGCTCGGTCAGCATCGTGCGTACACGACGCTTCTCCTGAACGGACGCCGTGCCTACCGTCTTGACGCGGTCGATGCCCTGCGCGAACACCGACCCCGCCAGCAGCAGGCAAAATAGTATCGCTAAGCGTTTCATTTCTTCTTCACATCCTTCCTGACGGACTCGTTCTTGATGCCGGTCTGGATGATCGACTTGGTCTTCACGTCAAAGGTGTAGTTGCCGCGCTCATCGAGATGGAAGCGCTCGCGCAGCGCCTTGTCCGCATCGCGCGCAAGCTGCCCGCGCTCGGAAATAAGCCCTTCGAGAACCTGCTGCTGAATCGCATAGCGCAAGCGCTTGGTAATGAGATCCAGCGCCGGCTTCGCCTCTTCCTCGCTCTTGAACTTGAGGTGCTTGAGCCGCTTGTTCTCGCCCTTCCAGGTCTTCTCCTCCAGAAGCTGGTAGATCGTCATATCCTCGTTGTCGAAGACATACTGCTGGCGCTGAAGGATGCGGTAGTCCTTCACCAACCGCTCGTTGACGTTCGAAAGCGCAATCCGCTTCTCCCACTCAAGCCGCGCCGCCACCGTCGCGTCTTCCAGCGCGCGCTGACGAACGAGCGTCATCGAGACGAAATACTCGGTATTCGTCTCGTCCAGTTTGGCAATCACCTTCGGAAACTCCGACTTCGCCGCCTTGTCCGCAGGCGCGGCACAAGCAACCATGGGCAGAATTCCACAAAGAACCACCATCAACTTACGAACTTTCATTCAAGCTCCCTATTAGTTTCAATAAATTTGTAAGAATTTTACCACATGAAAGAGACGCGGTCTGTGCTAATTATCACATTATCGTAAAATCGTAAACACGTCACGGTCGTAGGAAAAATGCCCGGACTTCGCCAGCTGACGCAAGCAACGCGCCAACGCTGAGCGACTCACCCCAAGGTAATCAGCGAATTCACTCTCGGTCGAGCCGATGGCGAACGTCTTGGTGCCCTCCTGCCGACAACGATTCTGTAAGTAAAGAAGAACTCGGTCTTCGATCTTTGGACAACTCAAGATGGCGATCTTGCGCCAAGCCGCCTGCAGCTCCTCACGGACGACACACGATAAATTATCGTATAGACGCCCCCCCCCATTTTTCACGCATTTATACAATGCGGAAAGGGGAAGAGAGGCGAGAACGCAATCGCCATGAGCCGCAACGAGCGCAGGATACGCCGAAATCGGCTGCGACGCACCGACGAGCGAGGCCCCGATGACACCGCCGGGATGGACAATGCGCACCAAATGACGCTTGCCCTTGAAGGCAGAATCGTAGACATGGAGATTGCCGGAAAGGAGTATGCCCATTTGAGTAGAAGGTCTCAACTCGTCTGCCAAGACATTACCGTCACTGAACTCCATACGGTGCACGCCAAGCTGTTTCACCATTTTCTCGGCCTCAGACCGGGAAAAACCACTGAATAACGCCGACGAACAAATCGTCTGCAGCTCATTGTCTGTGAATTCCTCTGCCATAGTTTGCGGGAATTATAACATAAAAAAGAGGCCTTGTGGACATTCTGTCCAACGAGGCCCCTTTTTTGTCCAATGACGATTTCGCTTACTTGGAGCTGTTGTAGTACTCCAGGATGCGTTTGAGCTCGCCCGTGCGGCGGATGGTCTTCATGCCGTTATCAAAAGCATCGATCATACGCTTGGCAAGTTCGGGATTCTTGCCGGAAACGCGGAAAAGGACATCCACCTGGTCAATCGGCTCCGAAGTGCGGAAGCCCTGGACCATGCGTCGAGCGGTGTGATGCTGCACCTGAAGGATATCTTCGTTATTGGTCACGAAGGCATCAATCTCGCCGCGTTCCGCCAGCAAGCACGCCTGTTCCTCGGAGTCATGACCGGCTACGACGCGGATATGCTTGGGATCATCCTTCCATTTCTTGCGCAGCTCTCTGATGCACTTCGAATCGAGGTCATCATCCTCCACACCGATGCGGAGCTTGTCGAGAGATTCGGGACCGGCATAACGCCACTTGCTCGTCCGCGGCAGATAGAGAAGGAGCCGATGGGAGCCGATAGGTGTCTTTGCGGTCGGATGCTTGCTCAAGTAGGGATGCTCACCGTAGTTGACGCAGACTGCTGTCGGATCCTCGTCCAGGAACTGCACGTAATCCGAGATGTCGTCACCCCTGCACACGAACTTCGCCTTCGGGAAAATCGCGCGGATGATGTCGAGGAAAAGTCCGTTGCGATTCGTGATCGGGTCGACGCAGGAATAGGGACGCCACTGGTAGAAGTAGACCGTCGGCGCGAGATCGGAGACCTCACGATTCGCCATATCCGCCGACACGGTGGACGTTTTCTTCATCCCGTCCACTGCGTCGAGGAGCAATTTCAGTCCGAACAGAACCGCTACGGACACGATTAACAGTATGTTGATTTTCTTGATCATTTGCTGGCCTCCTGGTTCTTACCCTTCTGCGCCTTCGCCTTCGAAGCGGATTCAAGGCGCTGGCGTTCCCTGACCGCCCACTTGTAGAACGAATTATTAACGCCCCCGAGTTCGATCATTTCATCGAGGATCTTCTTCGCGGCCACCGGATCCTCCACCGTCAACAGACGATATTTCTGATAATTGCCGCGATAGAACTCGTCCATCCGCTTGTGAGCGGTGCGCGCGAGCGCCTTCCACTCCGCGAGCGAACCATCACCGATGCCGATCTGCTCGCAAAGCTGCGCAATGGCCTCGAGCTTCGCCAGATCGAAACCATTGGCATTCTTCTTATGGGCGGCGATGATCTGAGCGGCAAGCTTCTTACTGATTTCGGCCACGACGGACTGCTCGCGCTTTGAAATCGCCTCGAACGGTGTTTCGTGATAGAGATCACGCATTCTCACGTAGGTGTCGCCCAGATTCCTGATGGACGCGACCGACGCCTTTCCATTCGACATCAGAACGTTACGCGCGGCGACATAGGCGCACATCGCGTCCCACCGCTCGTTGTTGCTGTCGATTTCGCGCTTGAAGAAATCACTGCGCGCGAAGACGTTGCGGTTGGTGAAGGAGATGTATTTCGCCTCCAGTTCCGGACTTCCGATCGTAGACGGATCCACCGCACCCACGGCCGAAGCCGCAAGGAAGCGTTCTGGCAGAGTGTAACTGGCGTAAACGCACATTTCCCTGGCATCCTCGAGATACTGATCGGCATCAGACATCGTGCAGACCTCGCGATCGACGACGGAGATGGCCTTCTTGAGCTCGTCCCAGCGCATTGACGCAGCGCACTCCTGGATATTGCGAACATCCTTGACGAACTTCAGCAATCGCTGCACGGTCTGATCCTTGGCGAAGCGCTGATGGCTCGCCATATTGATTATGTCGAGCGAGGCCTGAGTGGGCTGGGCCGTCAAGATCGTCGGCATCGAGCGTAAGAAGGAGTAGAGCACCAGTCTCGCATCATCCTCGGTTCCGCTCCCGGGCTCGAAGAGCTTGTTGGGAACGTCAACCTGCACCGCGCCGCGCGGCTGGGAGAGCAGTCCGTTGAGATAACTGACCCGGAACTGAATCACGACCGCGGCGGCGAAGATCGCCAGCAAAACGGCGACCGCAAGGACGATCTTCCGACGCAACCACCGCGAAGGCCACTTGAAGGGATTCGCCGACTTGATCGCCTCCGCACCGTCCTTGGCCGAAAAGCACATACCCTCGAAACCGTTGCAGGAGAAAAGCGTGCCGGCCCCGACCTGAAGGCGCTGCCGATCGTCGCCAAGCCCTGAAACCACGTCGATTCCATCCGTAACCGGGAAGAACTCGAAGAGATCTTCGTCGGAAATCGGAGGATTCACCGCCGGGCGCTTGTCTTCGCCGGGTACGATTCCGACGACGTTGCGCCCCGCGACCACCTGGTCCATGACCGGCTTAGAATCCTGATAGCGCCAGATGATGACACCACCCGAAGCGACCTCGTCGCGTTCGAGGCAGAACATGAATTCGCCGATGGCGCAGTTCATTCCCGCCAGAAGCTGGACGTTGGGAAGCGACTTCGGCCCGCACACCACGGGATGCTCGAGCGACGATGACGCGAGGAGCCATCCGTCCTCGTTGCGAACGAGCGCGCCGACCACGGCATTGCCGGCCGTGGGCGAGACCGCGATCTCAACCGTGCCGTCGGGACGCTTGGCGATGAGTTGAGGACGGGTCTCGGCGCTCAGATCGAGCGTGAAGAGTTCGGCGCCGTCCGCGGCAAGATAGACATGTAGAAGTTCCATCACTTCCCCTCCTTTGCGACGAGCGTCGCGAGTTTCTCAGAAGCGCGGCGACGGTCCAGCGACTCGTCGACCAGCGTCGCGTGATCGATGATGAATCGCGCCTGATTGCGGGCGCCCTCGATATCGTTCATCGCCATGAGCTTGTCGAATTGAACGAACCACTCGTTGACGTTCTTCTTGCGGATCTGCAGGAACCTGCGATACTGCTTGAAGTCGGGGGTATTGAGGATCTGATACTCGCGACGGATTGACGAAAGCGCCTTGATCGCCTCACGGAAGTGGGTGATTGCAGGCAGCAGCGCAGCTTCCGGCTCCTGGTCCACTCGCGCGGCGAAGAGCTTCCACATCGCCAATTCCCGCCCGGACTTGGCCAACATCTCCGCCGTCACCTCGGAACTTATGTTCGATGAGTCAATGACCGCACGTTCGATGGACTCGCGCGCATCCGGCAACGTCAACATCTCGCTGACATGGCGAATGTAGTTGTCGATGGTCCTACGGCCCTCGTCATCCTCGTCGCGAATGACACCGACGACAACATACGCGACGTCCGCCATCAGGAAGGCAATCGCCTGGCCTTCGTACGGTCCGACGTCAATGATCATGCGCTCCGCAGGCACGCCGGGCTTGACCGCCACCGTCTCACTGCCGAGCAACTCGACGACCACCTGCGTGAAGTTGGTGTTGACGAGACCGTGCCTGGCCACCCGCTCGTGAATGTGATGAATGAGCAGCGACTTGTTGATGTCCAGCGCGGCATAGGCCAGGGACGGAACTCTGCGCACGAAAACATCGATATACGGCAGCTCGTCACCTTCCCCGCGGTACATCACCGCCGAATCTCCGTCGGTGCCCCACACCTTCCAGCCGGGAGGTGTCTTCGCCTTGAAGTAACGCGTACTGATTTCGCTGACCACGGGACGGTCAAGCTCGTCCATCGCATCCCGGAAAGCGGTATAGCGATCGTAGACGAGATATATCGCGATGAAGAAACCGAGGAAGAGTACGCTCCAGACGGTTACCCTGGAGGACATCAGCGTCGGCACTATTACTGGCTTGGTTGAATTATTCATATCATTTATTCATGAACTGGATGATAAGCGGAGCGAACAGCACAATGAAGATTCCCGGCAGGATCAGCACCAGCAGCGGGAAGCTCATCGCCACCACCGCCTTCTGCGCCTTGGTCTGGGCCGCAACCCGCGAGGAATGACGGATGAGATCCGATGCCGCGCCGAGGTTCTCGAAGACGGAAGTTCCCATCTCGAGGGACTGCGCCAGGGTCGAAAAGACGGCGTTGGCCTCGGAGACGTCGATGCGCCGCGCGATGTTGTTGAGCGCCATCGGCAGGGAAGTGCCGATCGCGACCTCGCTCTGACAGCGCACAAGCTCATCGCGGACCGGTCCGCGCGGAGTCACCTGAACGACGCTGCTGATCGCCGATTGGAGATCGCCGCCTGCCTGCGTCACCAGCCGCATCACGTCGAGCGCCACCGGCAACTCGTGCACGAAACGCGCCGTCCGCTGCTTCGCCGCGTCCTTAAGCGCCGAATCCGGCCACTTGTAGAGCATGATGCCGAAAAGGAGCGAGACGACGATCAGAAGCCCACCCGAAAGATGCAAGATGGTGCCCATGATCATGATGAAGGTCACGGCCAGCAGCGGAAAGATGTAGCGGGCGACGAAGATCTCGGCCGCCGTCGCGCCATCGAGGAAGGTCGCGCCGGACTGGGCAACGAGCTTCTCGTATTCCGCCAGCTTCCGGTCGAGTTCGCGATCCTTGTACCGCCGCGAGGTCACGAAGGCCGCCGGCAGCGCGAGAAGCATACGCGCCCCGCCGCCCTCCGACTTCGCGCTCGACTTGACCGTGCGGTCGAGCTTCGCAAGCGAACGGACGAGCAGATACGCGAGCATCGCCGCCGCCACGCCGGCCGCCACATACGCTATCGTTATGTCGATATTCATAAGCTCTCCTTCAGACCTTGATTTCCACGATCTTGCGGATCCAGAGATACGCGAGCCCCTGCATGCACAGCAGAAGTCCGATCGTCGCCCAGCCGGCGAACGTGGTCACCATCGGCACGATGAACTGCGGATTGACCGCGCCGAGGATGAGCATCATCGCGAACGGCAAGATGCTCATCACCAGTGCCTGCATACGCCCTTCGGTGGTCATCGCCTTGAGTTCCGCCTCGAACGCCATGTTGTCACGCAGAAGCTTCGAAAGCATGCGGTAACTGTCCGCCAGGTTGCCGCCGTGGGCGACACCGATTTCCGAGGCGGTAGCGATCATGCGGATGTCATTGGTCGGCAGACGCTCCGCCAGATTGACGAAGGCGGCGGCAACCGAATACCCGAGACGCGTATCGTAGATGACGCGCGCGAATTCCTCACCGACCCCCGGCGGGAAGTGCTCGAGATTGCGCAGCAGCGCCTGCGGCAGCGTGAGGCCGGCGGTAAGCGAGTTCGCAATCATGTCGAGCGCGTCCGGCAGCCCCTTGCGGATGAGCATCACGCGGCGGGCGCGCATCATGTTGCGGACGAACGACGGCATCGAAGATCCGTCATCCTTCGCGGCCTTCACGAGCATCGCCTCGGCATTGGATAGCAGCGCCTGCTCGCGCTGCTGCTGCGAAATGTCAAGCAGCAACTTCACGACGCAGCCGACCAGGCCGGCGAACACGAAGAGGCATACTGCGATGATCAGGATATCGAGCGACATTGCTTTCTCCCTTATTCGACTCCGGCGAAGACCGACTCGTCGAGCTTGACGCCGCGGAGACGGAAGTCATCGTAGAACGTGGGCTTGGCGACGGCGACGTGACGGCCGACGACCTTGAGCGTCTTCTCGTCGACTCCCTCGCGCTTGAACTCGAAGATCGTTCTGAGCTTGGCGTTGCCGTTCTCATCGAGTCCGCAAACTTCGGCGATCTCGATCGTCTTGCGCGAGCCGTCCGAAAGACGCGCGGTCTGCACGATGATGTTGACGGCGCTCGCGATCTGAGCGCGGATCGCCGAAAGCGGCATGTCCATGCCTGCCATCATGCACAGCGTCTCGAGACGCGCAACCGTATCCGTCGGCGTGTTGGCGTGAACCGTCGTCAGCGAGCCGTCATGGCCGGTGTTCATCGCCTGCAGCATGTC
>DCIL01000013.1:67236-92337 GCA_002315875.1 Verrucomicrobia bacterium UBA1727
CCTCGCCGCCGCGGCATTCGCCGACCACGATGCGGTCGGGACGCATTCTGAGGCAGTTCTTGACGAGCTGGCGGATCGGCACCTCGCCCTTGCCTTCGGCGTTCGCCGGACGCGCCTCCATACGGACGACGTGACTCTGCTGAAGCTTGAGTTCGAGCGAGTCCTCGACCGTGATGATGCGCTCTCCCGAACCGATGCAAAGCGAGATCGCGTTGAGAAGCGACGTCTTGCCCGAGCCCGTACCGCCGGAAACCACGATGTTCTTCCTGAGCTGCACGCACGCCTCGATGAACTTCGCCATCGCCGGCGTCATCGAGCCGAACGAAACGAGCTTCTCGACCGTGAAGAGGGACTTGCCGAACTTACGGATCGTGAGGCACGCGCCATCGGGAGTGATCGGCGGAATCACCGCGTTCACACGGCTTCCGTCCACCAGTCGCGCATCCACCAGCGGCGAGGATTCGTCGATACGGCGGCCGACCTTGTTGACGATACGCTCGATACAGCGGATGAGGTGCTGCGGATCGCGGAACTTGCGGTCGGCGAGCTGGACCTTGCCCTTGCGCTCGACATAGGTATGACGGTAGTCGATCACCATGATTTCGGTGATCGAATCGTCCGCAATCAGCGGTTCGAGCGGCCCGAGCCGAAGCATGTCTTCGATCGTCTCGCGACGGAGCTCGGCAATCACGTCGTCGCTGATTCCCTCGAGTTCGACCGGACGCTTCTCGATGATCTCGTTGAGCGAAGCGTTGACGCGGCTCTCGAGCTCGGTCTCGTCCGCCCGCGTCGAGGCGGCCAGATCGCGCGAAAGCGCCGAAAGCGCGTAATTGTAGAGCATGTCGGAGGCAACCTCGCGACGGCTCTTGCGCTCCGCACCGGACTCGCTGGAGATCTCGAACTCGTAACCGAGCACGGCGACCTTCGCGCGACCGGAAATCGGCATGCTGGAAACCGTCACCCCGTCGACCGTCACCTTGCCGGCCGTCGCCTCGGTCTCGCCGACCCACCAGACGCCGCCGACGGGACGGAACGACACCGCCTGCGCCGGCAGGTTGAACTCGCCGGCGATGACGATGTCATTCGCCGAGGCACTGCCGAGGAAGAACGCCTCGTCCGCCTTCCCCTCGGAAGGCGTCAGCGTCGCTATCCTCTTACCCCCTCGTTCAAATACCAATGGCTGCATAACTGCGTTCTCCTCACGGCATCTCGACTTCGGCGGAACGGTTCTTCATCTCGTCCCTCGCCTTGATCGCGTCACCACTCTCGTCATCGAGCGCCCAGTTGACGGTCACGACGAGCAGCATCTCGGTCTTGCTCTCGCCAGTGCTGCGGCTACCGAAGAGCCACTCGCCGATGAGCGGGATATGCGAGAGGAACACCATGCCGTCCTTACCCTGAGACTGCGACGCGGCGTTGAAGCCCGACATGACGATCGTCTCACCGGGACGCACCACGTACCTGGACTTCGTCTGGTAGCGCTGCAGATTATACGCACCTGCAGAAAGATCGCCACCCTCCGGCTTCGTCTTGTTGTCGAGCGCGAGCGCCAGGCTCACCGTGGTCTCGTCGATGATGACGGGAAGCGCTCTCACGAGAAAACCGTATTCGATATCCTTCGTCTGGCCACCCGAGAAGGTTCCCTCGAGCTTGATCGTCAGCGTGCCGCCGTTCTGGAACTCGACCTCTTCGCCCGACTGCGTCGCAAGCGTCGTCTTGTAAAGCGACTTCGCCGCGTCGTTGTGCTTGAGCATGTTGATGGTCATATTGAGCCCGTTGAGCGAAACGTCGCTGTTGAGCGTCTGCATGCTGCTCTCGGTAAGCGCATTGTCAAGCGCCACGTTCTCGGTCTTAACGCCGGTGGCGGACATCTCCTGCGACCCCGGATCGGTCGTGCGGCCGCGCGACCAGTTCCAGCCGTAGTTGATCTTGCCCTCGGCGGTTATCTGCGACGGCCACTTGATGCCGAGGTTGCGCGCCTTGGCGACGCTGTATTCGAGAAACTCGGCTTCGAGCACGATGCGCTGCTTGATGACCTTGAGTCCGTCGGTGTTGAGTCCGATGCCTTCGAAGGGCTTCAGAAACTCCTGAGCCCGCTTGGTGACGAGTTCGATCGACTTCTGATCATAGAGCTTGCCCTTGATGCAGACGTTGCGGCCGATGCAACCGACGGTCACGTTCGAATAGCCGACCTGCGAGATGTAGTTCTTGACGAGCAGCGCGATCTGCGAGGTCGAATAGGTGACCTGGGTGAGGATGCGCGCCGCATCGAACTTGCTGGCCTGATTGACGCGGCTGAGGGTCTCGGGATTCGCGGTCTGACCCGAGATGATGACCTTGTCGCCGCTTACGGAGATAAGGATCTCGGGATCGTCCTCGAAGAAATGCGTCAGCGTATCCCAATACATCGGTACGACGTTCACCGGCATGACGGCGAACTGCCCCTTCACGTCGGAGAACACGATTTCCGCCGTGCCGATGCGCACGCCCGAAAGCGTGGAGCGCCCGCCGTCCGGCGGAAGCACCGTCACGAGCGAGGTGTTGGAGCTCTTGAGGTTGACCGCCGTCTCGGCAGAGAACTCGACGCTCGCGCCTTCGGTGACGGTGACTGCCGGAAGACGGCGCAGGGCCGCTTCGGACGAAAGAACGACTGCCGCGAAGGCAACGACTACTACGATAAGCTTCTTCATGTTACATGCTCCTTACGGCGTCTCCGAAACCCTGACCCGGCTTGACCGTCAAGATGTTGCGATCGGGCTCGACCTTGGTATCACGGACATTGCGCAACAGGTAGGTGATGCGGCCCATCGACCGGGCCTGGATCAGCATCAGCGCCGCCTTCACGGGCACGTTGAGCGTGATCGTGCCGTACGAGCCGCTCTTGCTCTCGAGATCGTAGTCACGACCGCAGGCGATCACCGGCACGTTCTGAAGGATGATCGAAGTGACGACGGCATCGCCCTTGCCCTTCGCGATGTTGCTGGCGATGAGACCGAGCTGCGACTCGCTCGCCGTGAGCGCGATATCGACGCGGCTGCCGGGCTTGATGAAGCCGTTAACGGATGCCGCGACGTCCACCGTCATCGTGACCGCGCGGTTACCCTCGGCGATGAGACCTTCGAACGGGGTCTTCTTCTCGGTCTCGATGTCGATCCAGAAGATCGGCGACTTCGCCGAGACAATGCGCTTGGCCTTGCGGCCGACGACCTTCGCCTGCACATCGGCATAGGCCTTCGCGAAGCCGGGTTCGTTGCGGCCCGGAAGCGAGATGTGGATGTTCGACAGCGCCTCGAACGGAATCTCCGCCACGTCGAGCATCTCCTCGCCGATTTCACCGCCTTCCTTGATCTCCATCTTGGAGACGAGGATCGACGCCTTCGGCACCGGTGCCACCGTCGTCTGGCTCTTGATGTACTTGTTCACGGCGATTACCGCGAAGAGTCCCACCAGCACCGCCGCAACCGCGGCGAGCTTCGTGTGGTTGTCGTTTTTCATTGTTTCATTTACCTTTCTGTTGGCTTAGTTGTTGATCTTGAAAAAATTCTTCCGAAAGAACCGTCACAGGAACCGTTTGAGCTTCTGCTTGATAATCCTGACGTAAGTGCCCGGCGCCATCGGCAGCGTATCCATCAGCGGCATCGTGCAATAGTAGCGGTCACGCTTGTCGAGCTGCACCTCGCGGTTGAAGGCCGCCACGCTGTCGTCGAGTTTCACCTTGTACGGCACGACCAGGACGTTTCCGTCCTTATTGCCGAAGAACTTCATCGGCCATGCCGGGGCAAAGGTCTTGATATAGGCGCTGACCGAAGCCCGTACCATGAGGTCGCGGCCGAGCGGCATCAGGAAATACTTGTCGGTCCGGAAAGTGAGGAAGTTGAGGACAGAGCCGAGAATCTTGCCGAGCACCTTGACCACGATGCTGTCAGTATCCTTGCCGCCGTTCAGGAAAGTGACGATCGGCTCGACGATTCCTTCGAAAAGCGTCTTTACGGGACGAACCTCCGCCTTGCAGTAGACGGATTTCTCATCCCCGGTCATGAGCTCTTTTTCGAGCACCGAGGCGAGATACTTGCGCACCGGTGCCTTCGCCATCGCATCAGGAACCTTCGCGGCGGCCTTAGTATCGGTCGCGGCCGCGCCGGGCTCGATGTGACACTGGATGTCGCAAAGCGCGCGCGAGGCGATCTCGAGCTGCTGCTCGCAATAGAGGATGCGCATGAAGTCGGCGGCGAAAAGCACCACCATCATCACGAACGGCATCATGATCGCGAACTCGAAGTAGACCGTCCCCTTCGCCGACTCGAGTCGGCGCAGCAGCAGTCGCTTCAGTGATTTTTCGAGATGTCTATTCATTTTTTAATGGTAGAAGAGATGTCCGGCAACTGCACTTGCCTTGGGATGAAGCCACTTGAGCGCGTCTTCGATCGGCACCAGCTTCGCCGTAGCGCCAACACCGAACCCGGCCATGCGGTTATTGATCGGGACGTCATCCTTGCGCATGGAATGCGGCACGATGTCGCCGGCGATGCACTGCGCCGCGGCAAGCGCGAACATCGGCATCTTGGCGATGCGCCGGTAATGCTTGTTACCCGTCCACAGGTCGAGCTTGAACTGGGGAATGTGAGATTTCTCGCCCTTGTCGTAACTGCAGTACTTGTTGACGAAGAAGATCACCGGTCCCGGAGTGCGCCCGAGCTCGTGCGAGCTATCCGGATCGAGATCCTCCGGCACCTTGTCGCCACGGTCTTTCTTCGACTGCCACGGCTTGTACTCCCACCCCTCGCCCGTGCCGCAGATCGAATGGATCGTATGCCAGGGCTCGGTACAGGTCGCCACGTTATCCACCAGTTCCTTCAGGAATTCGTTCTCCTCGCACTTCCACGGCTCGCCCGCAACCTCGGGATCGTCCTCGATCCGCTCCACCGGCAACATCACCGTGTCGATTATCGGGAAGGATATGCCGAGGGCGTAAAGACCGAACTTGCCGAAACTCCCGAAGTCCAGATCCACGTTGCCTATGGGGTCCGCCGTATTTTCCGCCGCGAACTGCTGGGCGTTGATGAATCCCAAAGGCACTGAGGCATAGGCGTAGAAATACCCCGCCGGCACCAAGACGAATCTGCATATCTTCGTCGCCAACCACCCGGAAATGCCCCCCGTCAGAACGCCCATGAGATGGAAAGGAATCGCAACGACCTTCAGAAAGGCCAGGAACGGATCGTTGCCCGCGATCTCCAACGCCGCCGCGAAGCCCTCGAAGACGGTCGCCGCGTTCTGGAAGGTCTGACTGAGTTCCAGCGACAGATACATCTCGTCGTTGATGTTCTGGATCGCATTCATGCCGCGCGCCTGCCAGATGCAGAAGCCGAGCGCGGCGGCGTCCGCGGCGTTCTGCAGACGCATCTTCTCCTTCGAAAGCTGAGCGGTGTTCCAGGTCATCATCAGCGAACCGACCACCGTGAAGATGACCAGCGAAATCAACACGCCGACGCTACCGCGTTCCTCGCGCAACCTGTCAAAGTATTTCGTCACTGCCGCACCCACTTCCTCTTATTCGAATCATAGCGCCACGAGTCGCCGCCCCAGTCGTCATCGGAGCCGCTACTCGGACTCGACCCCGGCGGCACGATCGGATCCTCTGGCTTCTTGCCGTCATCCGAAACGATGTCGTCAATCGACTTTTTGCTCTCGTCCTTGGCCGCGCTGGAATTGAAGAAATTGCCGTAGGCGATTTCGCACTGGCGGCAGTTCTCAATCTCATTGGTTAATGTATTGACCGCCGCCAGCATTGCCGCGCGATCATTGGTGGCACTCGTAAGGGTGTATTGGGGAGTAAAGGCGTTGATGCGATCGATGACGGCGCCCTCGGTGGCGTTAGAGGCGACAATCTTCGGATCGATATTGAGCACAAAGCCCATGAGCGCCTGAGTGCGGGCAAGTTCCTTATAACGATTGATACACACCGACTCCACGGTCGAGCGCGCCGCGCTCTCGGCGGCTGTCGCCACCTTGATCTGGTCGTCAATCTTCTTCAGCAGTTTGAAATTGTCGGCCTTGATGCCTTCCAGCTTCTTGCGGATGATCCCCTCCGCCTTCGTAGGATCCTTCATGATCTCGGTCTCGTTCACACCCCAATCGATGGAATCGAGATTGACCGTCGAATAGTCGGTGCTGGACCCCGAGGTTCCGCCACTCAGTTCCTTAATCTCCTTCTCAAGCAATTCGCGAAGGTTATTGACGGCCGTGCGGGCTTCGCCAATCTTCTTAAGTAGCTCGTTCTCCGCATCGACATTCGCCTTGTGGTTCGCGGAATCCCAATGATAATAGCGCGTATTCATCGACATCCTGAGTAGCCCGTTGCCGCACTTGTTGACGATGAGATAGTCATCATAACTGATCGCCTTGACCTTCTTTAGCGAGGAATTCCAGACCTTACTCTTAATTTCGCTCGTCCAATGGTCATACTGCTTCTCGGTGAGATATCCGTCCACCGTATCGCCGAAGCACTGCTTGAAGTAGTAATTCGGCACCGAATCCTTCTTGCCGGCCCACGGCTTCTTGCCCTCCGAGAAAGGCGGCCGATCGTATTCCTTCTTGTCACTCTCCCACTGTTGGAACTGACTCGCCGTCTCCGCCCACTTGCAATCGAACCGATAGCGGAGATGAACCTCAGGACAGGTGGACGGCGTGCCCCAGTAGAACCAGTCCTTCGGATGGTACCAGTTCGGAGTGTCGAAATGCTCCTGGATACTGCCTGTATAGTAATACGGCGTCTCGTCACGATCACCAGCAAGGGCCTTCCAGCACTGCATGTAATCCCACTTCTTGAGATCGTCGCGATTCCAATCATCCTGAACCGTGGGATCGGCAGGAGCGCGCCCCATCCAAAAGACAAGCCCGTCGGTATTGGTATACTTTGCACCATCCGCACTCGAACCCAACCCGATGCCCTTGTAACTGCCTTTCGCCGTTTTACTGGAATCGTAGAAGTTGATCTGTTCCTGCTCAAGTCGGTAATTGAGCCCGAATACCGCCAGTTTACCGAGGCCCATGACCTCGCGCTGGATCTCCTTGATGCAGTCGGCAAGCTTGTTGGTGTTTACGACGTTGTTATAGGCCGCAGCACCCTTGGACAACAGGTGCTTGAGCGTAATGTTCGGCTGCTGATAGACGAGCGAATGACCGACAGCGCGCACGGCACCGGACTTTGCGCCGGACTTGTAGATGCCGGAAACCACCGGGAAGAGCCACGCCCTTTCGAACGGCCAGCTCACCTTGACCTTGATCATGCGCTCGCAAGTGCTCTCCGACGGCCATGAGGAATCCTGAATCACGAACCCGAGATCGTCATCGAACTTCGAATAGCTGTCGAGGCAGCGCGGATACGAAAGCGACATGTTGTTCTTCTGGGTCAGCGCGGTGTTGTTCTTGGTGAACTCATACGGTTCTCCCTTCAGCTCCACCAGCGAGACGATGTCCTTGCACTTCTCCCAGCGCCGCGACGCATAGATGATCTGCCGCACGCTCCGCGGCGCATCGTAGAGAACAAGATCGTTGAGATCGCGAAGCAATGTCTCGCAGAGCGTGTGTATGAGCATATAGAGCTTGAGCGACAACGGACTGAGCAACTTGTCGGTCACGGTGTTCGCAAGCCCGTTCAGCTTGTCCACCAGGGGTTGAATCAATGCCTTCACCTTGTCGGGAACCGGCATGTTGAGCCCCGGTATCTTGAAATTGTTGATGGTCGTATTGTATTCGCTCTGCTTGTCCTTGATGTTGTGGGTCAGATCCATGATCGGCGCGACAATCTTCTCAAAGAGAAAATCCTCAGCATCCTGGACAAAGTCACCCCAGCTGCCCATCACGCAGGTGGACATAAGGAGGATCGTCGTAACCGCGCGCGCGTCATTGAAATCATCGATGATCGACACCTTGCCCGCAATCTTCGAATTGACGGTCCATTCCCCGGTGCCGCGCACCGTGGCGATGCGCCCGAGCGTCCAAGCCGTGTGATTGGCCATGATCTTCGCGTCCCACAGCTGCGTGAACTCGAGCATCGCCGAAATCACCATCACCAGGATCGGGGCTACGAACGCGAATTCCATGAATGCCGCGGCGCGGGACGACTTAAACCGCCGCTTTATGCGCTTCCAGAGCTTCTCTTCGCGGCAATTCTTCATAAGAAGGCACCGCCCTTCCCCATCACCGCCTCGTCATCCGTGAAGCGGTAGACGGCTATCGAGCCGGACCCATCCTGCCCGGGATCGGTATGGAAGCTTGCACAAAGGTTTTCCTTCACATATGCGTTGTTGAGCTGCGGCTGGAAGGTCCAGCCGGCCCGATCGAACGCCGACTTGATCATCAGCTTGTGATCCGTCGGCGAAACCCGCTCGTGCGTCGTCAGGAAAAACGCCGAACCGCGCCCGCGGTTCATCAGCTGGGTGCGGATGACATCGCCCACCGCCACCTCCGCCAGCAACGACGGCAACTGCGCGCGCACTTCGGCGGAATGCATGGTCACGATTTCGGAAAGCTTCTGGTCTACCGCGATCACATTGCTGTCGGGACGCGGAATGCGGACCTCACGGACGCGGGTATGGGACTCGTCGACAGGATCGAACTTGCGGATGATGAGATTGCCGTCCGGAAGCTCGTAATGGTATTGACTGAAGACAAGTTGCGAAAGCCGCGAGGCCGCCGGCTGGTCAAGCGGCTTCCACCCGTCCGACTCCGCCTGGTTCTTGGCGATACGTTCGGCGAGCTCCATCGGCATCGGCTCCACCCGCTCGTTGTTGTCAAAGGAAAAACCGCCGATGTTCTCGCGCAGCGAACGCGGCACCATGCGCGAAAGGATAAGCCGCCGGGGAACCATCTGAATGTCAGGATCGACCGACTTCGTATCAACGGTGGAGGCCGCGGGACCATCCCCGAGAATGAACTGGCGAACCCCGTACCGGAAGAGCGCGACGAGACCGACCGCGACGCCTACCGAAGCCAGCGTCGTCCCGAATCGTACAAATCTCTCCTTGTTTGTCAACTCTTAGAAATCCTGAAGGAAAATCGAAAAAAGCGTGCCGAGCGCGATGGCGATGCCGTAAGGGACCATCGGCGGATTCTTGAGTCCCGCCGCACGGCGCTGCATGCCAAAGAGAATGCGAAAGGCGTTGAGCAAGGTCGAAAGCAGCACCCCGTTCCACGCCATGATGATGATCGCCAGAATTCCGCCCGCAATGCAAGTGTCGGTCAACACCCTGAGAATCATCGGCCAACCGACGATCGCGCCCGTCGCCGCCATGAGCTTCATATCGCCGCCACCCACAACCCCGAGCAGACAGAAAGGCAGAAAAATGCCGCCGCCGAGCGCAAGGCCGATCGCGGAAAGCTCAAGCCCTTCCCAACCGCCTTCGATGGCCCAGGCGCCAAGCCCGAGAATCATTCCCGAAATCGTGAGCCAGTTCGGAATGCGATGCGCCTTCACTTCGCCGTAACACGCGATGGCGAAGAGAATCGGCAACGCCAGAAACACCATTGGCATCGAATCGAGCATATCAGAAAATCGGAAGCTTTATCAGCACTTCACGAAAGCTAAGATCCGCCCCCAGCGCCTCATTGATGACGCTGGTAGGCGAAAAAGCCGCCACGGCGACGGAAAACAGGAGAGCGGTGAGCAGCGTGTACTCGAGATAAACGCTGGCCCGCTCGCTTGCGACCCGCCGCCAGAGGCGACCTTGAGGATTCTTGGGATTCCTCACTTCGCGCCGTCAAGCTTGACGTCCTTGGCCTTCTCAAGACCCTGCTTGAGGTCAACCTTCTGGACGGTCTCGGTCACGGACTTCGTGGTGTCGCTGGTGGACGAGAAGAGTCCAGTAAGACGGTCGCCGAAGAGCATCGCCGCGGCAGCGACGACGATCGCGACGAGACCCGCGAGCAACGCGTACTCGATAAACGTAGCACCCTTGTGGGCGCGCATCATGATCTTGTTCATTTGTTGGTTTCCTTTTTTGGGTTACGTAACACCGATGAATGCACCGATGAAATTCTAAACTACTTCGACCCCGGAGTCACTTCCGCCGTCTTGTTGCCAAGCTCGATAAAGAAGTTCTTGATCTTATCGCCGTAGAACATCACGCCGGCCGCACCGACAATGCCCACAAGCGCCGCCAATAGGGCGTATTCCAAAAACGTCACACCTCGCCGCATCTTCGGACGAGACAATTCCTGCGCCTGACAGTTCATAAGCCGACCTCCTTTGAATTAACATTTTTATGCTTTTGTGCGTATTGTACTAATAACGAATTTTGAATGCTGTGCTAATTATCACACGGACAGCATGGCCGTGCGCAAGGCGGGGATTGCGCTTTTCGGCACTTCGAGCGTCACCTTGTCTGATAGCGTGATGCGCGTTTCCTCGATGGCGAAGAGATACGCCGGATTGATGAGAAGCGACTTGCCGACGGATACGAGCGAAAGATAGGGCGAGAGTTCCTCACGAAGTCCTACGACGGCTCCGCGCATCTCAAACGAATCGCCGTCGGAAAGGTAAACGACCAGCACGTGACGCACGTCCTCGTTCGTCTCGATGCGGACGATGCTCTCCGGGCGCACGCGGCGGAGCCCCGTAAGCGTCTTGGCCGTCCAAAACACCGCCTCTTCACGCGGCATGGTCGCAAGCGCCGCATCGAGCGCGGACGCGAACTCCGTCGGTTTCCAGGGCTTGAGCACGTAATCGACGGCCTTGACCCCGAACGCCGCGAGCGAATATTCGCGACTGGTGGTAATGAAGACGATCGGCACCTTGCCCTTCATCGATCTAAGTTCGCGCGCCGTGGCGATACCGTTTACCATCGGCATTATGACATCAAGAAGATAGACATCGAAGTCCTCGCGTCGCACGGTCTCGAGCAGCCGGTCGGGATGATCAAAGGACCGCACCTCGGCCGAAAGTCCGCGCTGTTTGAGATAGGCGTCAAGCGCACCTTCAAGCCGCGCCCGATCTCCCGCATTATCATCGCAAATCGCTATACGCATCCGATTACCACCTTGCAGACAAGTCGTTCGCCTTCAACCTCGTAACCCATGACACCATGATACTTCTCCACCACCCGGCGTACGCTCGTGATCCCAACGCCTTCCACCTCCGTCGGCAATCCGTTCACCAGCGTGAAGCCAGGCGCCACGGCATTAGCCACCGACAGCCGCAGCACATTGCCGCCGCTAAGAACGACCAATACGTGGACGTCACCCGGCGCACCGTGCAGTATCGCATTCTCAAACAAGTTGCCGAAAAGCGCGACGAGATCAGTTTCGCTGAGCGGAAAGACCGCCGACACGTCCGCCATCGCCACCAGACGCCTGCCGCTGGCGGTGGCTTTACGATCCGCCACGGCGAGGAGCGCGTCCACCAACGCGTTCTCACACCAGCGGCGCATGCCGGACGATCCCAGCACCTCGTGATCGGCAAGGTTGGCGAGATACTCGTCCGTCTCCTTGACGCGTCCCGCCGCCAGCATCTCGCGCACGACGGAAATGTGATGGCGCGCATCGTGACGGACGCGCCGCGCCCCTTCCTCGGACGCACGCGCGGAACGAAGCTCTGCCATCAAAACCCGCGTATGATCCTCGACCTGCTGCAACTGAACCGACGCGGCAGTCATCTCGGAAAGATCGAAGACCATCGGAAAGAACGAGACGAGCGCGAGCACCGCGACAATGAAGGGAATCGCCCCGCGTAGCGACGCACCCGCCGCCCAGATCGGCCAGAAACCGGTAGTGTAGATCAACGCCAGCAAGATGCACACGACGACATTCAAGATCCACCAGTCGACGGATCGCGAGAGCTGCCGCACGCGCGGCAAAACGAACCAGATCATGCCCACGCCCATGGCCATCATCAGTCCGCAGACAGTCACGATGGACAGCAGCTTCGACTCCACATGACTCATCAGCGCATAACAGACGATAGCCATTGCCAACTGGTGCGCCCCGCAGAGCACCGCCATGAAGAAGGAGATGATCCTCGAGCCGCGCCGCGACAGGAGCACCGTCACAGCCAGCCAACAGCCGAACAGAATCATGTAGCAGAAAGGAGCAAAGGACGCAGGGTTGGCATTGAGGCGTCTGACGATCACCATCGCAACCGCAATGACGCCGTAAAAGACGGCAAGCCCGAGCAGCGTCTTCACCCAACCGTATGCCACCCGCGTCACGGCGAAATACATCGCCGTGTTCACCCCATGCAAGGTCAGAAACCAGATGGCAAGACAGATATCCACGTGCTCGAATGTCAGTTGGCCCTGATCGGCGGACGCACGTGTGCGTAAGCCCGCTCCGAACGATACATCTTCAGCAGCTCGCGATAGCACTCATCGGCTTTCGGCGTATGCCAATCGCGCGCAGTGAAAATTTCCTTGTCAATTATCGTGCGCAGACGTAGATGACGCCAGCGCCAGTAGTTGCGCCGCGCTTCGGGAAGCGACTTCTCCAATTCCGCCGAAAGCGCTTCGGCCTTCTTCGCCTCCTCAAGACAGAATTTGCAACGCACCTCGAAATCTTCAAAATGCGGAATATCTCCGCGGCCGACATTGAAGGTCTGAGTCGTCCCCTTCTTGAAGTTAGGCAATACCTGGGTCTTCTCGAGGCAGACGAGAAGCTCAATGAACTTCTCTGTATCCATGCCCGGGAACTCCCACCGGCAATACTCGCGCACGATGTCCTGCCAATGCCGCTTCGGATCGACATAAAGCTGCGTCACCACCACCTTGTTGATATCCTCGGACAGTCCCTCGGAATAGAACTTGAAGCCGGAAACCACGCTCTCGCACTGACGGAAGAGTCGCTCGTAGCGCTCGGGCATCGCAATCGCTCCGAATCCGCCCCACGGTTCGCGTCCCCACATCGAGATCTCCGGGAAGGTGATGATCGGCACCTTGCGCGGCAGTTTGTGCGTGAGCGGATACTTCGGAAAATCCCCGTGCGAATCGATGAGCAACACGTCGATCCACTTCGAGTCCTCGGTGCCGAGATAGTCCCAAAGCATCTGAAATTCGTCATCGTGGAAGGTCCAGGTGCTGAGACACGTCTGCGCTTCCGGATGCTTCGCCTTGTTGAGCGCCGAGAGATCCTTGCAGAGATTCAAGTATCCCTTGCCGCCCCACGGACGGCACACCTCGCACTCGCAGCCGCCTTCGTCATACGGCCAATGTCCGAACTGTCCAATCTTGAACCCATCGTACTTCTCGAGGACACGCTTCTGCTGATTGACGAGCAACTCCAGCGCCCCTGGCTTGGCCGGACACACGTTGAAGCCGAAATTGCCGCGTTTGGGATCGGTATTCGGCGCCGCACGGAACTTCGGATCGGTACTGTGCGGCGCCTTATTGCCGCCACCGCCGACGAAAAGGTCCATGTCCATGCGCTCGAGATTCTTCGCCAGCGCTTTCGAGACCCGCTCGAAGCGCTCGACATCGCCATCCTTCGCGCACTTCAGGTCAACGACCGGATAACTGAACTGATAGGTGAGCGCATTGACGCCCCAAAGCGCAAGGTCTTCCGTAAGCCGAGTGAGTTCTTCCTCGCTCGCCATGTGATACCAGTTGTAGAAATGCCGCGCATAATAGGCACAGCGAATGGGCTTTTCGGGACACCCCGAGCGCTCGAAATCAGCCACTGCGAAGGACCGCCCCTTCCACTCTATCGCGCGCAGAAGCGAGCCGAGGCCCACGAAGAGTCCGCGAAGACGTCCCGCCTTCACGCTCGCCTTGCCGTCCGCAACCTTTATCGCATAGCGCTCGCCTTCGAGCGACGGATCGAGCGCAAGCGAAACGACAAGCGCCTTGCCGTCCGCCGAAAACACGGTGCGCTCTTTCGCTCGCGAAAGCGCGATCTCTCCGATGAAGCGCTTGTCCGTCGGCAACGACGAGGAGTCGATTTCAAGCCGAACGTACTCCGATGCAACGACCGCATCATAGATTTTCTGATGCGCCTTGCGCATCACCGCGGCATCGAACTTCACCACTTTGCGATCATAGGTGACGAGTCCGTTGAGCTCGTTCTCGACATCGGTCGTCTGAGTGTAGATCGCACCCGCGAGCCCCTTCTTCGCCAACGCGGCAATCTTCTCCATAAGTCCCACGTACCGCTTCTCGAGCGCCTTCCTGTCGGCACTGTTACCGTACGAGAACTCCTTGGCATCCTCCTGCCAGCGATGCCCCGGAACCTTCAGCGAACAACCGCCGTATTCACCGAGGAAACTCGCGCGATAGGGATTGGGCGGATACATCGACGGACTGCCACCGTAGTCGTGCATGTCAACACAATGTCCCGCGGCGGGCGCGCCGAACTTGAGATGCTCGGTGTTGACGCGCTTGTTCTTCTGCATAAGCTGTCCGCCTTCGTAATCGTGCCAGCCCGAGGGACCGTCCACGAGCCGCGTCGTATCGTAGCGCATCGTCCAAAGGAGCGTATCGCGCGTCTTGGCGGCGTCGGGCTGTCCCCACCCTTCGTTATATGGAATCCACATCACGATGGAAGGATGATTGTAGAGATGGTCGATCATTCCCTTCAATTCGTAACGCGAGAAGGCATAGCGGTTCTGGGGATCGTTGAAGCCGCTGGGAAGATCCTGCAACACCATGATGCCGAGGCGGTCGCAGAGCGCGTAATAACGGCGCGGCTCTACCTTGATGTGCTTGCGCATCGCGTTATAGCCGAAGCTCTTGAGTAGCGTGATGTCGAACTTCATCGCCTCTTCCGAAGGCGGCGTGAGGAAGCCGTCCGGCCACCAGCCCTGATCGAGCGTGCCGTTCACGAACGTCAGCTTGCCGTTGAGGAAGAAACGGAGGACACCAGCCGAATCCCGTTTCATTTCAAAGCTGCGCATGCCGAAATAGCCCTTCACCGTATCGCGGGTGCCTGCGAGCGCATCCTCCAGGACGAGCTCGAGATCGTAAAGCTCGGGCGTTTCGGGAGTCCAGAGCCGCACCGGACGCGGCAGTTCGATGCGCACGCCTTTCGTCCAATCGCGCATCTCGGCGGACGCAACCTCCTTGCCGTCCTTAAGCACCTTGACACGTCCCTTCGCGCCCATGAGGTTACCGGTGCCTTCAAACTTCACGGTCACCGCGCCCGCGGCGACGTCAGATACGATGCGGTATCCCGTAAGGTGCGTCACCGGCACGACTTCCGTCCAGACCGTACCGACGATGCCGCTCGAGCGCGTGTAGAGACAGCCGTGCGGCTTGAGCAGCTGCTTGCCGTGGGAAGTGATGAAGCCTTCCGTCGGATCCCACACGCTGAGTTTGAGCTCGTTCGCCCCTATCTTCACCAGCGCAGTGATGTCAAAGGAGAACGGAAGCTGTCCGCCGTCGTGCGGATAATCGGTGAGCTCAACGCCGTTGATCCAGATCTGCGTACGCCAGTCCACGCACTCGAAGTTCAGTAGAAGCCGCTCGTTTGCCGCGAGTGCCGGCGCCTCGAAGGTGCGACGATACCAAAGCGTCTCGTTCGGCTTGAGAAGACGTCCCACCCGCGAAAGCGAGGTCTCGATCGCAAACGGAACGAGAATCCCCTTCTCCCATTTCTCCGGCGATCCGTCCTTGCGCTTGGTGACCTGCCAATCCCAAAGTCCATTGAGATTGCTCCACTTCGTCGCACGTTCCAATTGCGGCCGCGGATACTCATTCAGCGCATTCTCAGGGGTTACCTTCTCACCCCACTCGGTCATCATCGGCGCTGCACAGGCAACCGATGCGGACATCATCGCAAAAATCAAACAGTGTCTTTTCATAGTTGACCTTTCTTTTCCAGCATGATGGAGCGGAACTTGGCGATCTCCTCGTCGGTGATGCCGCAGTCCTTCAAATAAAGGACGACGCGATCGTTCCACGAGGTCTTTTCGTCCCCATAACCACCGAAGCCCTTGGCGAAGTGCAGTTCGGAATTCCAGACGAGCCCGTCTTTGGGACTATCCCATTCGAGATTGCCCTTCGCGTCCCGCTTCTCCTTCTCGTGCGTCTTGTAGGGAATGGACGGATAGAAGGTCGATTCCCAGTCCGTCTCGAGTCCCTGCCGACTAACGCCCAGCACGCCGTTGAGCACATACGCGAGCGCACCGGTACGATCCGCGCCCGCAATGCAATGGAAGATGATCGGATAGTTCTTCTCGTCCAGGAACAGCCGGAAGTTCTCCGCCATCGTCTTCTTGCCCGAAGAGCCGAAGATGCCGGCGTAGCTGCTGGAAGAGCGATTGACGTACTTTACCTTCTCCCCGAGCGGCGAGACCGACATTTTTGCAGTTTCGCCATCGTTCCGGAGATCGAGTTCGGTCTTGATTCCGAGCTCGCCCGTCAGATAATCGACATCGGCCACGCAAAGGCGGTTGCGTCCGGGACGCCTCCCGCCGTTGGCACTGTTGTCGTTGAGTCCCTGAGAACGATAGATCATCCCCTGGCGGACCCGCTGTCCGCCAAGTCCGATGCGTCCGCCCAGATCGCGGAAATTGCCTACGCGTCCCTCGATGGCGATCCAACGCGGCGCGACGTCCTCAGTGCGAAACGAGCGGACCTCGCTCTCGGTGTCGGACTTCTTGCCGCGGCAGATGACCTTCCAGTAATACGTCGTTGCAATCTCAAGATTGGCATATTTGATCTCAAGCTTGACGAGTCCGTCCTTCTTCTTCGCGCCATCGAAGGCGCGGGCATCCGAGAAGTCGCGCTTCTTCGCTACAAGCACGTCCCAAGCGCCCTTCTCGTCGTCCGTCGCCTTCCAGCTTACGACGAACGGCAGCGCCTTTCGCCAAAGTCCGTGACGGATTTTCTTACCGTTCTCCTTATCCTTCTTGAAAAGTTCAAGCCGCTCCTCCAGCGTCGGCAGCGACATCACCGTCTTCTGATTGTCCGGCACGAGCTGCACCGTCGCATCCGGCGCCGGCGAAACGAGTTCAATGACAGCTATGGCAATGGCAAGTACATTCATATTCATCAGTCCTTTAGAATTCCAGAATCGCGAAATCGTTTGCTCCGAGCGAAATCACGCCGTCGGTGCAGTTGCCGCGGACGATACGCGCCACCGGTTTCACCGCGGTGATCGCGCACTTTACCGGACCATCATTGTAGTTTACGGCAACCACCAGCGTTCTGCCGTTCGGCAGACGATGCTCGGTAAGACCGACATTCGCCTCCGACTTTTCGGTGACCATTCGCCTCACGCCGGCAACCTTCGCCGCGGCACGGTAGACGAGATAGGCCGGATTGAGTTTTTCGCCGTAATAGGCACCACCCTTGAGAAAGGTATCGCACTCAATCGCGGAATTTACGTAGACGACCTTACCCTTGCCGTAATCCGCAACCGTCACCATCGCCTCGCCAGCGGCGCTCGCACCGAGCACGCGACTGCGAACCGGACGAATCTTCACGGTGGTCGAGCGGTTGGCGGTTATCGGACGCTCCGGCGCATCCTTCATCGTGAAGACAACCGTCGAACCGTCCTTCGTCACATAATCGATCTCGTTTCCGGTCACCTCGTCGAAATGCGAAAGCGCCATCTCGTTACCCTTCGAAACGAGCAGCGTCGCGCCACCGCGCACCTTGTCCAACACCCTGAACCACGCATCGCCAGAGTAAGTGTTGAAGTCCACGCCGGACGGCAAGATGTAGAACTTCGCATCTGGGAGCTTGCCTTCCGCACCGGCGAAACAAATGTCGAAACCTGCCTGACGCGCAAGCGCAAACGCCCCGAAACTCGGCGGCAGCGCCTTTTCGGATTCATTGACGAGACAGACCGCATCGATCTGCCGCGGCGGAAGTTCGGGATACGGAAAGGCCTTGAGAAACTCGGTAAAGGACTTCATCTCACACAGCACCGGCTTTGCCGAGAAGTCCTTGCGGATAAGTCCGAGATCGCACTCGACCGCAGTCCAGGTATAGGGCGGGAAGCGAAGATGCCCCTGATCGAACGCACACCACCAGACGTAAGCTCCAAGGCCGTTCACCCACGAGGTCACGAGCGCGTTGCGGACATTCCCCGCGGCACGCGCTTCACTGCAGACATTGCGTCCCATATCCCCCGCCTCTTCGGCGAAGCACGGTTTGCCGGACACTCCCGCGTACATCAGCGATTCCGCCGCGGCATGGAGTCCGTTCCTGAGCGAATTGAACGGCTCGCGGTTCATGTTCGGAGTCCAAAGCGGATACGGATGAGTCGTTAGCACGTCCATGAGCTCACCCTGATCGCGGAGATTCCACGGCGAGCCCGCCTTCGCCTCAAGCGAATGCATGCCGCTCACGACGGGACGCGTCCGGTCCTCGAGACGGATGGCGGACGAGATCTCGAACATCCACGCCCAGTCGTCCGCGGCACTTCCACCGCCCATGCAATTGCATTCGTTGCCAAGATCCCACGCGGCGATGGCGGGATGATCCTTCATCTCACGGACGAAATGCCGCACGAAACGAATCTGCCAGCGACGCACCTCGGGATCGGTGATGAGATTCCTGCGCTCGAGCGCCGGCGGCACGAACATGCGCCCCGACATCCAGCCGGTAATCAGTCCCACCACCAGCTTCATCTCATGCTTTGCCGCGATATCGCACATCGTGCGGAAACGCGCCATCATCTCCTCGTCCACACAGTCCGGATTCTGCAGCGGACCGTCCTTCTGGGTCCAGCAGCGGAACGAGCCGCCGCCACCGTACTGCGCCGTGAGCGGTTGGAAGTCCGGCCAGAGCGGAAACACCCGCATCACCGAAAGTCCGTAATCGGAAAGCGCGGCGATGTCCTTCCTGACCTGCGCCTCGTTCCAGTCACGCCACATCATCATGCCGGCGTGACTCGCCCAGTAATTGCAGCCGGTTACAAGCTTTCCGGATTTGAACAGCACCACCGGCTCGGCGGCCGCGGCGGCGAGCGAGATCACCACCGCCACCGCCGCCAACGTCGCCCTCAGCATCTTCATGCCTTCGGTCCCATTGCCACGATGGCCTTGCCGGACTTGCCGAAGATCTCGCGCGGACGCACTGCGATCTTGCACTGATCAGGCGACGCGGGCAATTCCGAAACCGCGAAGAGGCAACGTCCGGGATCGGTATCCTTCGCCAGCGCCACGCAGCACTTGTGCGAATAGACGTTACGCTTGAGCCGCTTCTCGCCCGCAACCACCGCGACCTCGAAATCGTAAGCGCGCGGACTTGTCGCCACGGGGAAAGTGACCTCTAACTGCTCGGTCGGAGTGCCCTTGCGGTCCTTGCCCTTGATGACCTTCCACGCCGCCTTGGCGTCCGCCGCGAATTGCGGCGCCTGAGCACGTTCCGCGATCGCCTCATGGGTGTAGGGACGCTTCGAGCTGTCGATCGGAATCACCCAGTCGTCCGCCACCGGCAGGTCGGTCGACACCTCATGACGATGGACGACGACGCGATCGTCATAGACATCGACGAGATAGACCTGCGACACACCGCCATAGAAGAAGTGTCCCATCTGCGGCGGCGAGGTGCGCACCTGCTTCTTATCCTTGCCCAGGAAGCTGCCGTATCCATTCTCATGTTCACGGGTGGTATCACCGGCCAAATAGCTGAGCGAAGGCACCTCAAGCGCGGTGAACGCTCCCTGCCAGATCGAATTCTCCTGCTGGCCCATGAAATGTCCGTGTCCGCAGAAGGCGATGCAGTTAGGATACTGCGAGAGCAGCTTGCCGGTCGAACCGTCCTCCTGTCCCCACGCGTACTTTCCGCACGCGGTGTCGCGGTAGATGCGATGCTGCGAATGGAAGAACGGCTTCTTCGGATCGAACTTGTGCGCGGCCAGAGTCGGCGCAAGTTCGGGAGTGTTGTTGCCCCACTTGTTGTTCGGCTCGCCGATGGTGAAATGGGACAGGACGAAATCGTAGCCCTTGACGTTCTTGATCTGCACCGGCGCCCATTTCTCGTGGAAGCACCTCTCCCAGATCGCCCCGGGGTCGCGATTCCAGATGAGATGTTCGGACATCGCCTTCTCGCCGCCGTAGAACTTGTCCATCTCGCTCTTACGCAGGCGCTTGTAGATGTCATGGCTCATGTCGTGGTCGCCGTAATGGAGGAGATTGACGATCGGCTGTCCGTCGGAGCGACGATTGTTCGGGAAGACCTTGAACCAATCATTCGCAACGCGCTGCAGTTCCGCCTCGACTCCGTAGTCCGCCATGTCGCCGCAGACCATGATTGCGTCCGCCCCCTGCTTGTCGAACCACTTGAGCGCCGCCGGCCACTTCTTCTGCGACCAGGGTATCTCGTTGATGTGGATGTCGGCCATCACGCCGAAACGCAGGCGAAGTCCGTCTTTTGCCGCAGCCATTGCCGCATTGGGAATGAAAGGCGCCGCGGCAAACGCCGCACCGCAACCGATGAATTCGCGTCTTGTAGTCATAATCCTCGAATTATACCATCTACGCTCAGGCAAAGCAATGCGATAGCAAAATTCCGAGGGGGATGCTGGAGACGATTGCCGTCATGACCCCGACACGGCGGGAGTAGATCGCAGCAAAGGCGAGCACGGTAAGAACGATGCCCGAAAGTGACGCGCAGGACGTCTTGGCGAAGATGAACAGCGCCGCGATCATGAGCGCGACCGAGACGGGACGCACCCCGGCGAGAATACCGCTCACGATGCGGCTCGTGCGGAAGCGATCAAGCGAACTCAACGCCAGATAGGCAAGCACGGAACCGGGCAACAACAGCATAGCGGACGCAAACAGCGAGCCTCCGATCCCCGCGAGGCGATATCCGAAGAACGTCGCGCAGTTAACGCCGACCGGACCCGGTGTCATCTGCGAAAGCGCCATCACGTTCGAGAACTCCTCCGCGGCAATGTTGAGATACGGAGCCGAAGCGCCGACAAACGACTCAACATACATCGGCACGATCACGAAGCCACCGCCGAAGGCAAGAAGTCCGTATTTTGCAAAGAGCAAAAGCGGAACAATAGCGGACGACTTAAAGCACTTTCCCTTCGGCAGACACTCCTTCGCCAGCCCCACCGCCATCGCCACTACCAGCACCAGCGCGGCATTCACGCCGAAATAAGCGAGCGCAAGAAATGCAAGCGCGAAAGTCGTCCACGCGAACGGCGAAGAAAGATTGCGCTTCCAACTGCGCGCGATCGCCGCGGCAATGATGCCGGTCAGCACCGCCCTAAGTCCCGTGAACGCACCGACGACAAGCGGATGGCCGAGCGGCAGCGAATCGTAGAAGCAGGAGAGCGCAAGAAAGACACCGACCGCAGGCAGCGCGATGGCGATTACGGAAACGACCGCGCCGACAATGCCGGCGCGCTTCCTGCCGAGATAGACCGCAGTGTGGGTCGCGATGAGACCTGGAATCATCTGGAAGACGGGCAGCATGTCCAGAAGCTCGCCTTCCTCACTCCACCGCTTCTTGGCGAAATGCGAATCCGCCACCGCGATGATCGCATAGCCGCCGCCGACCACACAAAGCGAAAGCCGGAAGAATTCCCAAAAGAGCTCGAGCAGAATTTTCAAAGCGGGAGCGTATCGAGTTTGAGATCGAAGGAAAGGCGGTGCTCGGGACTTGGACCGAGCCGCTTCAGCGCCGCGTAATGTTCCGCCGTCGGATAGCCCTTGTGTTGTGCGATGCCATAGCCGGGATAAAGCTTCTCAAGCCGCAGACAGTCCGCATCCCTCGCCGTCTTCGCGAGAATCGAGGCCGCCGCGACCAATAACGATTTCGCATCGCCCTTCACGAGATTAGTCGAATTGGCCAGCGTCTTCACCGGCAAGCCGTCCACCAGCACCGCGGCATTCCCAAGGTCCGAATCGCTTCGCACAGCCGCGACCGCACGATTCATCGCCAGATGCGTCGCCTTGAGAATATTCAGCTCGTCAATCTCCTTCGCACTCGCGCACGCCACCGCCCAACGGCAGCCCGGCGTATCCTTGATGATTGCGGCCAGCATCTCGCGTTTCTCGGGCGAAAGCTGCTTGGAGTCATTGATCGCGGACCATTCACCGTGCAGCAATTTCTCCGCAAGGTCAAGCGGCACCGAAACCGCCCCAGCGTAAACGCCACCGACGAGCGGACCGCGTCCCGCCTCGTCGACTCCTATTACCGCCGGCACGCCGAGCGATTTTTCGTAATCGAGCGAAACGCCCTCGACCACGATCTCATCGAGCAGAAGGTCATGCGCCTCACGCGGCAATTCGTCCACCAGCTGAAAACGATAGGCGACCCCGAGCTTGAGCGCGGACGCTTTCGCCGCGGACAAAAAGCGATCATACCATCCGCCGCCGAAACCGACGCGGTCGCCGGCGAGCGTGAAGGCAAGTCCGGGACAAATCCAGACATCGACCTCGTTCGCCCGCGGCACGATCCATTCGTCTCCGCGCTTCTCGGGCACGACGATCTCGCCTGGAAACTTCGCAAAGAATTCCGAAAGATCAATCTCGGTTTTGAGCGCTTCGTAGGCGCAAACGAGTTTCGCACCGCGGCACTTGAGGAGCAGACGCTCGCAGATTCGGGACGAAACCTCGGCGCGGCGCTTCTCGCTCACCTTGCGCCGCTTCGCTTTCATCAGCTCGCGGACCGAGGCCTTGTCCGTCAAATCGATCATTTATTTTCCGCGTTCATCGCCTTGAGAAGTTCGCGCTTGCGCGGCGTGTCGGACGCGGGACGATACTTGTCGATGTCATACGCCTCGTGCTCGACCGACCAGCCGGGCCATTCGCGGAAAGCGTGATAGGTCCAGTCCCACTTATGGGCGTTGATTACCGAGGCACAGTCCGCAATCCACTTGTCCGCCCCCTCGGCCCATCCGATCGCCGAAAACTCGCCGACATAGATCTTCGCGCCGTGGCGCTTCTCGAAGGCCGCGACCTCGGCGAAGGACTTCTCCAGCAGCTCGCGCGTCCAGCCCTTCTTCGCGTCCGGCCACTTGCTGCGCGGCTGGTTGCGATCGAAGACCTGCTGGTGGGTCATGTCCATCGGGACATACATGTGCACCTGATAGATGATGTCCTTCAACTTGAGCGGTTCGAGGATGCTGAACCGCTGGGCGCTGCAATTACCGTCGGACTCGATGATGATCGGCGTCTTCGGATCAATCGCACGGATGGCGTACGCGGCCTGACGCTGACATTCGAGATAATCGAAGGGAACCTGCTGATGCTGGAACGGCTCATTGACGAGATCGTATCCGTAAACGACGTCGGTGCGTCCCTTGAACCGGGTGGCGATATGCTTCCATGAATCGACGAAGGCGTTGAGATACACGCGTTCCCAGAACATCGCGTGACATTTCTCACCTTGGCGAAGAGCCGTGCCGCCGGGAGCGGAGTGCATGTCGATGACGACCTTCATGCCGATCGCCTTGGCCCGCGGCAGAATAAACGACTCGAGATGATCGAGCGCTCCGTCAAGCCATTCACGATAGCGCTTGAGCGAACGGATCGAGTCCTTGGGACAATTCATCTGATACCTGAGCAATGTCGCGCCCCATTCCTTCAGGGTCTTGAAATCGTCCTCGTTCATTTTCCGTCCCGGCGACATCACCCCGCGGCGAATCGGCTCCTTCTTGAGCCAGTCAGAATACTCGCACTGATGGGTCGAGGTTTCGCGATCGAGTTTCTGGCGCTCGCGGATGAAGGAAGAAAGCGGATAACCCTGGGCATTGTAAAGCCAGGCATCGGGCTTGTCCCATCCGTTCCAAAGGTAACGCACGCCGTCCACACGTCCCGTGACGCCGTCCGCGGCATAGACCATAACCTTCGAGGTTCCCTGCAACTTGCCCACGCCATTGGTCCATACTCCACCGACCTTGACCTGGAAGCCGACACCCGGAAACTCTCCGCGGCGATAGACCGGTGTCTTCGGATCGAAGATGATCGTCGCCGCCTTTGCGTCCCAGAAACTTATCTCCTTGATCTTCACCGGCGGCACAATCGTCTTGTCTCCATAGACCTCGCGCTCGGCGCGTTCGGCGCCGCGCTGGCCGACGAGCGTCTTGTCGTGCGGATGCACATCGTTCTCCCATCCGGTATCGAGAATGCAGACCGGCACGGCGTACTTAGCCCGCGCGCATCCCTCGCGAAGCTGCATGCGCATCTGCGGCCAGCCCATCGCACCGCCCTGACGCTGGCGTTGGCTCGGGAGCTCCCACACCACAAACCAGAGCTTGTCATCCTTGAAACGCTTCTGCCATCCCTCGATCATGTTCGGCAGGTGCGTCGCAAAGAAGCACGCCGGCTGGTCGGGATCGTCATTATAGCACCACCCTCCGGTCTCACCCTGATACCAGCACACGCCACGCATCGCCATCGAAACGAGCGGGGCGATCTTGGCGTTGAAGTGATTTGAGAAGTACTGGTTATGGAGGATCTTCTCGCCCGTGGCCTTGGCTTTGGCCTTCTTCGCCTCGAACTGACGCTGATAGCGAAGCATCATCGGATCGAATTCGAAACGTTCGGACGGCGTCCAGTTCTGAATCTGGGTTCCACCGCACGCAGTCATGATGAGCCCGACCGGCACGTCGCGATCCTTCATCAGCTTCTCAGCGAAATAGAATCCGGTAGCGCTCATGCGGAGCGCGTTGTTGGTGGTACAAACCTCCCAATTCGCCTTCTCAGGCACTTCGGACTGCTCGATCTCGCTCCACGCGCCGCAATCGTTGAACATGTAACGCAGCATCGGATAGTTCGCGCGCAGCCGCACCGCCGGCGCATCATCCGACCCGTTCACGCCCCATTGCATGTTGGACTGTCCGGCTAAAATCCACACCTCGCCGACGAGAAGATTCCTGCGCACTATCTCACGTCCCGCCCCGATCACCTTGAGTTCGCGACCGACCTTACTGATGGCAAACGGTTTCTCGAACCGCGCGAGCCAGCGTCCGTCCGCCCCGGCCTTGGACTTCGCCTCCTGTCCACCGAACCTGACGGACACATCCGCTCCGGCATCCGCCGTTCCCCAGACCGCGACCCGCTTGTCGGCCTGGAGGACCATGTTATCTTGAAACACGCGGGCGAGCTTCAGCTCACCCGCATTCACCGCCGCCGCCAGTACAAGCGCCAGCGCCAACGTCACAGACCTTTTCATATGAGTACAACTTTCCCAATTGAGTTGG
>DCIL01000089.1 GCA_002315875.1 Verrucomicrobia bacterium UBA1727
ACCTGAATCCGGTTCTTCTCAAGCGATATTCGCATGAGGACATCCTGTCGATGACTTATGAGGCAGCGGCAAAGCGACTCGCCTACTTTGCGTCGCATCCCAATGTGCCCGCCTATTTCAAGCTCCGGACGATTCTTTTTCAGACGCTGGCGGACATCGCAAGGCGGGATCTGCAAGCGGCGGGACGCGATGCCTATAAGGAGGTTGCGCGAGTCGAAGGGGTTGCACGGTGCGAGAGTTTCGAGCAGGCGGACGGAGAATCGGTTGAACTCGAGTTTGCTTCTGATGTCACATCTCCCGTTTCTCGCGTCGACCGCGACGAGAGATACCGGCTCCTCCGCTCCGCACTCGCGACGTTATCCGAGGACGACCGCCGCATTCTTGTCCTACGGCACTTCGACGGACTTGGCAATTCGGAGTGCGCCGCAATTCTCGGCATCGAGATCAAGGCGGCGTCGATCCGCTATGTGCGGGCGCTGGAGCGTCTGCAGAAGAAGCTCCTTGAAATCTCCTGCTTTAGGAAGAATTGATCATGACAGACGAAGAGGAAATCCCCGAAGGTCTCAAGGCACTCGCTTCCGAATTGGATCTGCTTGGCGGAGCGATTCCGGCGGGACCCGCGTTGGACGGCCTGCCCGACTTATCCGGCACGGACTTCCGCCCGATTGCCGAGATTGGTCGCGGTGGCATGGGGACCGTTTATCGTGCAATTCAGGTCTCGCTTGATCGTCCTGTTGCTGTCAAAATACTTTCACGCTCTCTGCGGGACGATGCCGACGAACACATGCGTTTCATGCAGGAGGCCCGCACAGTGGCGCGGCTGCATCATCCGGACATCACTCACGTCTATGCCGCCGGAACATGCGGACGCCATCCTTATTTCGCGATGGAGCTTGTTGAAGGCGAAAGTGCGGATCATAATACCTTTGGTTCCGTCCTTGAGGTTCTTGAAATTGCCGTTCGGCTGGCGGATGTCCTTCAGTATGCGCATGCGTGTGGAATCCTGCACCGCGACATCAAACCGTCCAACATTTTCCTCGGTGCGGGCGGCGCGGTGAAGCTCGGAGACTTCGGGCTTGCGTGTCTTTCGGTGAACGAGCGAACCGACCGTAGCGGCACGGCGAAGTACATGTCCCCTGCGCGCAAGGCGGGCGAACCCGCTACGGCGGCGGACGACCAATACGCCCTGGCCATCACCTGTCTTGAACTCGCTGCAAAAACAAGTGATTTCGATCGGACGAGTGATTTCGCCCGTGTACTCGCAAAAGCGTCCTCTTTGGATTCTGAGTCGCGATATTCGGACATTGCGACTTTTGCCGAAGATCTTCGGCGTTGTCGGGCGGGCGAGCCGACGATGGCGAATCCGCCGTCCCCAGTGCGCCGCCTTCGTCTGTGGGCGCGACGCAATCCGCCGGCGGCACTGGGACTTGCGAGTACGCTTCTTCTGCTCGTCGGACTCGTGGTCGTACTTTTTGTCAGTTATGTCCGCATTTCGGACGCACTCGCCGAAACCTCCGCTGCGCTCGCCCAAACGGAACGCGAGGCGACGGCTGCGGCACGGTCGCTTTCCGTGGTCGTCACATCCATTGACCGCACGGAACCCGACCGGCGCGATGCAGAACTGAAACGGGCGCTTGTCGCCGCCGAAGGCCTGCAGAAGCGGTTTCCCGAGAACGCCGAGATCCGCGCCGTCGTGGAGCGACTGAACTATGCCCGAGAGAAGCATGCGCAACTACGCGCAAACGGGCGTACGCTACGTCCCCCGCGTCGTCCGCCACCGGCGCAACAGAATTTCGAAAAATAGTCTGTAGATTTTTCCCGTGCGTTGCGTTCTTAAGGCTGTAATCCCTCACAAACGAAAGGAAACAGCAATGAAGAACGTAATGATGATAGGTTTGGTCGCGGCGGCAATGATGTCGCTCGGTGTGATGGCGGCGGAAGGTAACGGGCGGCAGAACCAGTTCCGGTTCTCAACGACGGTTGAGAAAGAGCGACCTGAGCTGAATGCCGAGACGAAGGCCCTGATCGCCGCCTACCATCGCGATCCGTCCGCGGCGAACAAGGCCGCGCTCAAGAAGCAGATCGAGGTCAATTACGACAAGGTGATCGAGCGGAAGAAGGCCAAACTCGCGGAACTCAAACAGACGGCGCGTCATCAGAATAAGATTGACGAAATGCAGGAAATCGTTGATCAAATGCTGAAGGAGCGCGAACACCGCGTCGAGCAGAGCTTGAAGCGGTTCACGGATCGGCGTCTCAGGCCTGGCTCACGCAGGGCGAAGGACGGCTTCCATCCCGTGATGGGTGCGGGGGTGGACGTCTCCATCGCCCACACGCCCGTCACGAATGCCGAGTATGCCGAGTTCGTGAAGGCGACGGGACACAAGACGCCGCAGTACTGGACGGACGAAAAGGTGCCGGAAGGAAAGGCGGACCATCCCGTTCTCTGGGTCTCCTACGAGGACGCCGCCGCCTACTGCGCGTACCTCACGAAGAAGGACGGACGCGCCACCTATCG
>DCIL01000083.1 GCA_002315875.1 Verrucomicrobia bacterium UBA1727
CAAAACGCGGATGAGGGAGAATGAGATCGGGCGAGTTCCTGACCTCGTCCCCGAAAAGAACAAGGTCAATGTCGATCGTGCGCGGTCCGTTGCGGACGGTGCGGACGCGACCGAGCGCGTCCTCAGTGGCGTGCATCCGCCGCGAAAAGTCGTCCGCATCGAGTCCCGTCTCGAGAATCGCAGCCTGATTGAGAAACTTGAGCGCGGCGAATTCAGCGGGCACATCCACCGGTTCGGTCTCAAGCACCTTGCTCGCCGCAACAAGACGCGTCTCGGGAAGTTCCCCGAGACGCTTCAATGCCGATTCCAGATACCCTTCTCTGGAACCGATATTGGATCCGAGAGCGACCGTCGCCCGCGTCATTTCAGCTGCGGGGCTGCGAGAATCGTCCACCGCCCGGTGAGCGCCTTGAGTTCGGACGGAATCGCCGCGGACGTATCACGCCGCTGGATGAGTCCGTACCAACCGAGCGCATCGCGCTTGAGCACGATATCCTCCGGCGCCGCAAGCTCGAGCCTGAGATCCGCCGCGTCAATCTTCGTGACCTGGGCACCGGCGACGGCGACAAGCTTGCCGCCCTCGGCGCGCGCACCGAAGAAGCCGACGGCCTTGTAGCCGACCTTGGTTCCATTCGGTTCAAGGACGCCCTCGATCGGATCGCCCGCCGTTGAGTCGATCGCCTTGAAACGCTCGAGCGTACCGTCCAGCATCCTAAGCGTGCCATCGGCGCGGGCGTACTGGTTACCGCTCCAGTTCAGGTTGCTGTCCGCAACCGGCGGCTGCTTACGCGCGCCGACCGACTCCAAGTACTGCAGAACCGCTTCCATCTTGTCATTCTTGGTGACGGTGAAAATCTTGGTCTTGGTGATTCTGGGAGACAGCTTCTCGAGCAGCGCTGCGTCTTCGGGGTCCGGATGATATACCGCGAGCGCAAGATAGCGCTGCGCGCCCATCGTAAGATACCCCTCGCTGTCGATGGTGAAGTTCTTGAGCTCGTCGGACGGATATGCGTCGGTCAGCCAGCCCTTGCGGGTAATCATCGCGATCTGCCGCCCACCCCAGTCCGTATAGGTGTCCTTGCGATGCGGATTCATGAGATTGAAATGCCCGAACAGAAAGGCGACCTGTGAATCGGGAACGGACGAAGTCAGCACGCTCGCAAGTCGAATGCGGCTCTGGGCAAGCGCACCATTCGCCTTGAGAATCTCGAACTGGCTCGCAAAGGCCTTTTCCAACGGCGTATACTTGCCGTAGCGATTATCACTCATCGGATAGACGCCATGGAAGACCATGCGTCCGCCCGAAAGCGCATAGCGCCACATGAGCGGCGCATACTTCTCGGGCGCGTTCTGATAACCCTCGTTAAACCAACCGCGACCGAACTTCTTGGTAACGCCGAGCATGACCGGAATCGCAGTAGTCTCGTCGAACTGTGCGACATCTCGCTTCGCCTGCCACCAGTCCAGGCCATTGTGATGAAACTCCGGCCAGGCGAGCGTTCCCCACCAGGTCGAATGCTTGGTGACGTAGGTGTCATCACCGAAGAGTTCCTTGCAGTTGAAATAATGATGGCGCTCAATTGCGACATTGCGCTCGAGATTGACGCGGTTGTAATCGTCGACCTTCTCGGCGGCACCGGGTCCGCCGAAGAACATCTCGACGAGGTCCTCCGCCAGGATGCGTCCGCCCGTCTTCTTCGCGTATGCCGCGGCGAAGTTCGGCGAATACCAGCGCGCGAGCCCCTTCTTGAAGATCGGGTCTTCGCAATAGCTCGGCGGATGCCCCCACTCGTCCCTCATCGCACCGTCAACTCCGAGCTCACGGTACTTTTCCATCAACTGCCGCGTATACGTCAGCAGGAGCGGAGAAAAGACGTCGATCGAGTAGAGCTTGAACTCGACGAGCGCTACGAAGTCCTCGCCCGGCTTGAGATTGGTGCACTCCGCCGTGAGCGAACAGTTCGACTGCGCCGTCACCGTTGCGGAAATCTCGCGTTTGGAACCGTCCGCCCGCACCGCCCACGCGCCGAGCAGCGACGAAGCGGTCGGATCATAGGCCTTCGTCGAACCCCAGCTCATGTGATCATGCATGTCGCCCTGCTTGCGCGAGGTCGTGATGACGGCCTTGCCCGAAGCGTCCGCCTTCGCCCGCACGCCGTGGACGATGCGTTCGCACTCCTCGGGATACTGGGCGAGGAACTCGTGGCGCGCAATGCGCGGATCGAGATCCATCATCACCTCAAGGCCACGCTCGTGGGCGAGTTCAACATACTCGCGCGTCTTCGCCTGCGTACGCGGATCGTTTAGATCGGGCTTACAGCGCAGCGTCAGCGTGACGACATTGTAGGTGGAATTGGTCGCGTAATAATCGAGGCGCACCCGATCGACATCGGCAAAATCCTCACGCTCGAAATTATTGTTGCTGAAACTCTGGAACACGTTCTCGGGAATGACATCAATGGGCAGATGGCGGATGACCTCCTGGGCATTCGCCACCCGCGGCATCGACGAGACCGCGATCAACAAAGTGGAAAAACCGGCTACGCGAAGAGCAGTTCCGTTCATATCACCTTCTCCTTATTTCTGCTTCGGCTCCATGATGAAGCAGGCGGTCTTGAGCGTCTTGCGGTTCACGATCAGGAAGCTCCAGAGATTGTCCTCGGCGATGATATGAGAGAGCGAAGCGACGCGGTTGGAGCCGACCGCCTTGCACGCGCGCTTGAGCGTAAGAATGTTGTTGTCGAGATTCACCTCGTCACAGAAGAAATGGATTCTCCAGTAGTTGGCATCGTTCAGCTCAATGTCATTCTCCGTCCAGTTCACACCGGAGCACCAGGGAATGAAGCCGAGAATCTGATACGAGGTATTCTGGACATAGAACGAGGCGAGCGGTTTCTCGCCCTCGACGAGAGAACCCGGCGGAATATCCTTGTCAACCTTGACGAACGAGCAGCAGCCGCCCGCGAGAAGAGCGAAAAGCGAGATTGCGATTATCTTTTTCATTTTTACATTCCTCCGATATTAGCGTGCACGCAGTACGGCCGAGCAGCCCACGTCCTCGGTTTCCAGGAACCAGCCCAGGAAATCGGTGTATCCGGTGATGCCCTGATTGGGAAGCGAATTGTTGTACATGTTAACGTTCGTAGCGACCTTGCCGCGGTCCTTGGCAATCGCCTGCACCGTACGGAAGCAGTCCGCGCAGTTGCACCGATCGCGGAAGAACAACACCCCGCCAGAGACGTCATGCTTCACGTCATCATACTCAACATCACCGCTGATGAAAGTGATGAGATAGAGAAGTCCGAGTCCGAACGACCTCGCACAAACCGTCTCCTCTGCCGGAGAATTGCCGCCGACCACATCCAGTCCGTCCATCATCCCTGGTGAGGTCCGTTCAATCGATGCGCAACCGGCGAACAACGCCGCTGCGGACATCGCCAACATCAGTCTCTTCATTGTTTAGCGTCCTTTCTGTTTTTGATTTTCTGAATTATACCATATTCGCCGGTGGAGGCGGAGGCGGAACGGCGACCGAACGCCACGGCGACTGGAGTCTGTCGAAGCGGAACGCTCCGCCAACCACATCGACCTGTCCGCTGACCTCCTGATAGATGTCGCTGCATTCCTGGAAGACGCGCAGGCGGAAGTTCGGCAGCACCGCCAGCAGATGTTCCATGATGGCCGACTTCACCTTTTCATGAGGAACCCACGCCACATCCTTCGAGAAACAGTAGATCTCCAGCGGAATGCCGGAACGGGACGGCGTCAGCACGCGAGTCATCAGCGTCATGTCGCTGCGAATGTTCGGGTTGTGCTCCAGATAATGCTGGGCGTAGACGCGGAACGTTCCCAGGTTGGTGAGATGGCGGGTATTGAAGTGCGTACGCCCGCTGTTGTAGGTAGAGATCTCGTCTTCCTTGCCCTTCAGATAGTCCTTGATGAGATCAAAGCCCTTGAGCTCCTTCACCTCGTCCTTGGTGAGGAACCGAATGCTGCGCTGGTCGAGGATCAGCGACATACGGATGCGCCGTCCACCGCTTTTCTCCATCGCCGTATAATTGACGAACGACTTGTTCACGAGATCGCAGACGGGCATCGAAACGAGCGCCTTGTCCCAATTGCGCACCTTCACCGTGTGCAACGTGATTTCCTCGACCGTGCCGTCGACCCCGTCGGACTCCAGAACGATCCAGTCTCCGATCTCGACGAGGTGGTTGGTGTTGACGCGCACGCTGGCGACGAGCGAAAGGATGCTCGGCTGCAGGACCAACATCAGCACCGCCGCCATCGCACCGAGTCCGGACAGAAGATAGAACGGACTCTTGTTCGTAACGAGCGAGAAGAAGAGGATTACCGCCGCCGCCCAAACGAAGCCGATCGCGACCCTGAGCAGACTGTCGATGGGACGCTGCGCGGCATTGCGCTGCTGCTTGTACCAGAGTCCGAAACTCTTGATGCCATAAGTCAGCGCCATCGCAACGACTATGGCGATGGACCCCTCCATCATCTCCCGCGTCACGATTGCTATCCACTCGTGGACTCCATCGATCCAGGTGCAGAAGGCGATGGTATAGAGCGGAAAGACGCTCACCATCCAGAAACACATCTTGCGAATGCAGTGATGAAGTTCCTGACTCAGCTCGCAGTACCGTCGAAACAGCTTCAGCAGGAAATGGTGCAGAATCAAATAAAGGATCGTGGCGATTAACGCACCCGTGAGTAGCGCCAGCAGGATTACGACCACGTCGGCAAGATAGGGGTATGGCCGCATGTAGGCAATGACCTGTCTCGCCCACTCGGCGGTTTGATCGTCCTGAAGGAGTTTTGAAAAGTTCATGAGAGTCCTCTCAATATTAACGATGTTACGGCGCGGAGAATCCGCCAGGGGCGACCTTGCGTCCCGCTCCGTTCTGATAAAACTCCTGCCCCGTCGCATCCATCACGCTACGCCAGAGTTCTCCGTTGAGATCAACCTTCTGGCGCTCGATGGTCGCCAAGGCGATCGGTACGAGAACGTAGCTTTCGGAGATGTTGCCGACAACGCAGTCGGTGCGTCCCGCCATCGCGGCATGCACCGCGGCACGCGCAAGCATATAGCAGCGAATCGCGTCCGTGCCCCGCGCAGGACAGCTGCGGATCGTGTAGCTCGGATCGAAGTACTTCACGCTCGAGGGAATGCCCTTCGCCTTGAAATGCTCGGATATCTTGCGCTTCAGCAGTTCACCGATATCCTTCTTGAGTATGTTGCCGCTCGCGTCCTTGGCTTGGGACGCCTCGTCGAAAAGATGCTGCCCCGCACCCTCGGCAACCACAACCACCGCATGATCCTTGCCCGCGGCGAAACGGTTCTCGAGGGACTGGAGGAGTCCGTGGGGACCATCAATCTCAAACGGCACCTCGGGGATGAGGCAGAAATTCACTACTGGATTGGCGACGGACGCGTAGGCGGCGATGAAACCGGAATCGCGTCCCATGAGCTTGACGAGTCCGACGCCGTTCTCCGTGCCCTTCGCCTCGACATGGGCGTTGCGGATGATGTTGGACGCCTCCAGGACCGCGGTCTCGAATCCAAACGAGCGTCCCACGCACTGCAGGTCATTGTCAATCGTCTTAGGAATGCCGACCACCGAGATCTTTAGTCCGCGCGCATTCACTTCGTCCGCAATCGCCTTGGCGCAGCGCAGCGATCCGTCCCCGCCGATGCAGAAGAGGATGTTGATGTTCATCCGCTGAAGCGTATCGACGATTTTGTCCGTCGGTTGCTGTCCGCGGGCCGATCCGAGAATCGTGCCGCCCAGTTCGTGAATGGTGTCCACACTCTCCGGATCGAGAGCCACCGGCTCGTAGCCGTTGTCGGGGGAGAGCCCAGCGTAGCCGTAGCGAACCCCGAAGATGTTCCTCACCCCATAATCGAACGAAAGTATCTCAACGAGTCCCTTGATGACGTTGTTGAGGCCTGGACAAAGTCCGCCCGCGGTGACGATCGCCACCCGCGTCCAGCGCGGATCGTGGAAGATCCGCTCGCGCGGACCCGCTCGCTCGAAGGAAGGAACGCGTCCCAACAGTTCGGTCGCCTTCTGCACGAGCGAAACGCTTTCGTTCGCGTAAACCCGATCGCCGTCCTTAACGAAATTGTGATAGTGCACGGGAGAGGCGATCTTACACTCGCCAAGCGTCTTCACATCGCTCGTGTACTTCTCGCGATCGGAGAGGATCTTGTCAAACATCGTATTGCCTGTATCGTTTAAAGCGTCCATTTCCGTGCACCCCCATTCACTTTACTTGCTAAGCGTATCGAAAGCATCCATCAGCACCTTCTCGCCGAAAGCATCCAGCGGAAGTGCATCCAGCGGAAGCTTGGGATCGTCCTTGACGAAAAGATACGGCAGGACCGCATATTCCGGCAACCAGGCGACCTTGTTCTTCACGACCGCGACCGCGAAGCACGTCTTGCCGTTGTCGAGTTCGAGAAGCTTCTCACCCTCAGGCGTTTCCATCTGGCAGACCGGCTTGCAGAATCCATCGAAATTGGGATCACGCAGGAACGGATAGCGCTTGCCTTCAAGCCGCGGCATCGTCGCGCAACCGACAAGCGCCATCTTCATCGCATCGGCCGCCTCGGCCTTGTGCCAACCGGACGATACCGGCACCTCCTTGTTCGCGTGCTTGCGCATGGTCGCGGAAAATCCGGTAATGTCGTGACGATCCTCTCCGCCGATGACGATGAGCCGTCCGCCGCGCTCGCGATATTTGCGCGCGGCCGCGGCAAAATCTTCACACGGACCCCTACTCATATAGCCCGTACCGCCGATCGCCATCAGCATGGTCGGCACGACTTTCGGATCCGGAAAGCCGTCCCTCACGAGCTCCCAGAAGGCAAAGCCCTTCACCGCGTGGCCATTGGCGCGGAGCGTGCGACCGCACGCAGCGGTAAGAATGCGGCCTGGATACGAGAGCGAGCCGCCCTCGCGCATATAGGCATCGCAGACCAGTCCGACAACGCCCTTTGGATTCGAAGGATTGAGCTTCTCATTGAAGATGCCGGCATAGACCGCCTGCGGACGCGGATCGATCTCCTTGGCCGCAATCGCAACCTGACGCCGGAACTCGCTGTCGAAATTCCTGTCGGGGAGCGACGCGGTTTTCGCACGATACGTCCAACAGGTCCAGACCACCGTCTCCAGCGTTCTGATCTGCATCGCCACCAGATCGGCAAGCGCGACCTCCGCCTCGGACTTTGGCGCAAAGGCGATCTTTCCTTCCAACTCGCCGGAAAAGGCACTCTGTCGCACCATGTTGTCCACGCAAAGCGCCATCAAGGAATCTGCGAGGTTTGCCTTCGGCGCCTTGGGGACGAATCCCGCCAGGCGTTCGCGAGCCAGCTGGCAGACATGACCATCGGAGCGGAAGCCGAATACGTTCTTAGCGCCATCTTCGACCTTGCGCATCGTGAAGTCGATGTCCTTAAGACGCGAATAGCGAAAGAATCCCAAAAGCGGCGGATGATTGAGCGCGCTCTCATCAGAAATCGAATGAGTCAGCACTGAAATGTAGAAGGCCGCGTGCGAGTGCTCACCGTTCGCGAAGGCGCGAGCGAGCATAACCATCGCCGCCGCCTTGCCGCGAGAACTGTGAAACCAATTGCTGTTACGATAACCGGCGGCCACCAGTTCGGCGGCCTCCTTTTCACCGACGCGATCCGCAAGCTCTTTCGCCGTATGGAAACGCCGCTGTCCTTTTTCCATCGGCCATTCGGTCATGTCGGGGAAATGGCAATTCGCCATGAGAATCTTGAAATCCGCGAAATCAAAAGTCTTGGCCACCTCACCTGGCAGGAACTCGCCAGTAAGCTGTGCGATCTCATCGTGCTCGACATCCCACGCCATCGCCGCACACGACAACGCACAAACACCAAGCGCAACACCCAATTTTTCAATCTTCATAATTAATCAGTCTCTCCTATTATCATGAGGGACTGACATTATAACATTTACACCCGATTCGGTAAACCGCCAATCAAGGCAAGTTTTTGCTGAGCTCAACGGTGACCTTGAAGAAATTGTAGTTCGAGGCCGTTCCAGGCGCAACAACGGACCAGTCACCTCCATAAAGCGAGGAGCGTCCGTAGACCGTATACTTACGCTTCGCCGTTTCAGCTGCCGAAAGCACGGGCGAATAGGAAATTACCGGAGCGTTGTCGACAATCTCGATCTTTGCCGTAAAGACATCGTCCACCTTCGTCGGATCCGTTCCCGCGACATAGTCCTGCCAAACCACGAGATTCTCTCCCGTCGGCCCCTTCTTCCCCGTCGGTTTCAGAAGCGAAGCCGCGAAGTCGGACCCGAACTTCTCCTTGTACTGCGGAAACTGCTGCGTCCAGGTCTCGGGAACGGCGACCGCACCGCCCTTGATCTCGGTAATGACCGTCACGAAACCCGCCGCGGGCGCGGATGGTCCACCATCCTCGGCCACCGTCTCGTGTGCCTGCAGATAGCCGTAGTCAGTTGGCCACTTGTCGGGCACACCGGTCTCATATGGAGAGATCCAGCCACGGGTGTTGCGGTTGATGTGGATCCGGCACCTCTCATATTAGCCGTACTGACGGAAGATGCTCTCGCCTAAAATTGACTTCGGCGCCGAGCCAGTTGTGGCCGCGAGGCGCGGAAGCCGCGGCGCATTACCTGCGAAGTAGACGTCCTTCAGCTCGACGCAACCCTGAAAGCAACCAGTCCCCAGCCGCGAAAGTGTCTTCGGAAAGCGGAGCTCCGTCAGCGCGACGCAATTTGAGAACGCCGAATCACCGATCGCGGAGGTTCCCTCTTCGAAAACTACATTCGTCAAACTCCAGCAATCGACGAACGCGCGTGCTCCGACCTCGCGTACCGTCGCTGGAATCTTCACGCTCTTGATGCTGTTGCACTCGATGAATGCCGCTTCGTTGATCTTCCGGACAGGCAGACCGTCAATATAGGCGGGGATAACGAGATCGCCGGCATAGTTCCCCGCAACGGCCTGATAGGTCTTCGGAAACGAAATTCCGAGAACGACGTAGCTTGCATTGGCCTCACCGGTCCGCCCCGGCTCAACAACCTTCATGTAGTTGACCGGCGGATCATCCGACGCATCGGCGATATAGGGATAAACCTCGTACGGCGGATTGTTGATTCCCGCCGCCGTCAACGACATGAATGCGAGTCCGACGTATGTGATAGCGTACTTCAGAATGTGCCTAACCATATAAGCCCTTTATCACTCAAAGCCACCTTGTGGAAGGAGTTTCGGCGAAATCGTGCAGGATATCCCAACTTTCATCATTTCAACCTTTCTCCCAATCTACACAACCCAGTTGCTACAAACCGAGTAACTTCTGAAATGGAATGATTGCAGAGAAGTATCCGTCTGCCGCCACAACCGGCGACACCTCGCCGAAATGAACCAGCGCGACGAACATCGACATACCCTCCCTCCGCCTAATCGCAGACACCTTAGCTTCCATCTCCTCAATGATGTCGCGTCGAACCTCCCTTTTGCGCTTGACCTCGACAAGGCAGAGCGCCTTTCTTGTTTGAATCAGCAGATCCACCTGACATCCCTTCCGTCCACGTGCCGCCTGCGACCCTTTCCGATAGAACGGCGCCGCCGAGGTGATCACACTTCCCTTCAAGTGTAGATAGGGAACCAGCTCATGGTAGTTATTCACCACAAGATTCTCAAATGCAAGACCCATGACCGAATCGATGTTCTCCAGCGCATCCAATCCAACGAATTCATACTCGTCGCGGTCGATGACATCCTTCAGCGGTTCGACGAACTTCAGATAAAACCTGCAATAGTTATCGCTCAGCCGATAACGATTTTCACGCAGTTCCTCACCCGTCTCCGGATTCTTTCCCTTGTCTGACATAGCGAATCCAGCTTCGACCAGGCGCTCCATCGCAGCCGATACGCGGCCTCCCTTCTCGATCTTCAGCTGACGAGCGACTTCCGCCGCCGTCTGAGGTCCGTCCACAAGACATCTCAGGCACTTCGCCGTAAACGCCGGTTGCCGAGTAATGACATCATTGAACATCTCGTCAAAGTCATTTCGCAGGACGCCATCGTGCGTAAAAGCCATGCGACGAATGTTCTCCCGAGCGGAAAGGCGAGGATCTACCTCCTCGAGATATCGCGGAACGCCGCCTGTCACGGACAGGATATCGACGATTTCATTCAAGCTGACGCGGTCGATCTCACGCCCCCAAAACTTCACGCATTCCTTAAGCGGCAATTCCCTGACGACAAGATCACAGGAGCGTCTACCGACAAACGCAGGGCTGTCAACAATCTGCTCCCTGATCCAGCTCGACACACTTCCACAAAGGACCAAGATAAGGCGATCATGTTTCTTCCACATGTTGTCCCAGGCGATCTTTAGCGTGTCGGCAAAAAGCTCGTCATAATGACCCATCCAGGAAATCTCATCTAGAAGAACAACCGTCAGTTGATCGTCCTCAATCTCTCGATCCAGGCGCCTGAATGCGGAGAGCCAGTTGTCTGGAATCGATGACTCGGCCTCGGTCTGAAGCGCAAGCTGCTCGGAAAAAGTCCTCAGTTCAGCTTCATTCGTAGTATGCATGGACGGGCGCAAACCCTCGATTTTAATGAAACGTGCACCGTTATTCGCTGCAAAATGCTCAATCAACGTCGATTTCCCAATTCGACGACGGCCCCTGCAAGTCACCAAAGAAGCAACACGCTTGCCAATCAACGCATCCAGTTTCTGTAACACATCTTCTCTGCCGAAAAACATAGGCACTCCTTACTTAATCATAATGCACGATATTTTAGCATATTCACTCCTGTAATTCAACAGCAAATAGCCCCTAATTGGTTTTGAGCAGATTAGGGGCTATCGCTGCATCATCGCGCTATTAGCACCTAACATGCAATTTGCAAATTAGGGGACTTGCTTTCGCCGCTTTTATAACCACCTTGTGGAAGGAGTTTCGGCGAAATCGTGCAGGATATCCCAGCGGGACATCGCATACTCGCAACCAAGCGTTACCAATTGCTCGGCCTTGTGAAAGTCGAGAAGCTTGATATCGCGTACGGACGGGGCAAGGGTCAACTCTGCATCGTCATCGAGACCTTCATGGCGCTGAGCCACTTTCATGACCACTCTGAGCGTTTCATCGATAACTGAGAACACGTTCATTTCACCGAAGCCCTTTACATGCTCATCTACATTCGGATTGTTGATGTCGACGGCGATCACCTTTTCAGCACCCAGCTGCCGACAAACCGGAAGCGGAAGCGGATCCACCAATCCGCCATCGACCAGGATGCGGCCTCCGCGCGATTGCCTTCAGTATTCCCAGATGCGCGAATCCCCGCGCACCACCTCCACCCAGCGCTATCCCAACTTTCATCATTTCTTAGATCCCCTATATCCTAAACCTTCATCCTTTTACACCAACACGCGGGCATCCTCATACCGCCTCAATATGTCGCATAAGTTCATTCACCCATTCGACAGCCTCGGCGGCGGTCGGCACGACGTCGCCGTTGTCGAGAAGGTTGTTCCACGCCAGCGCATAGAGATCATCCCATGAGGGCAACGCCGTCACAACCGCAGGCCACGGTTGCCGCCGCCGATAGTCGAAGAGGCGCTGGCAGACGGATTTCACCTCAGCATAATCGACATGTGATCGGTTGCAAATGAGCTGTAGATCGATGAGGTCGTGCGCCCGTTCGCTTCCCGGTTCGGAAACGGCATGTAGCTTCTGCGCGATCTGGTAGGCCAGCTTCATTACCGGCAGCGGCTTGGGCCGCGGAAAAGAGAGCTTCTCAAACACCTCGGCAAGGTCGGCGGGGAGCACAGTCTCAAACTCGTCAGCGTCGCCGATCTCATTGTGCCCTATCTCGATGCGGATCGTCTGCCACGGACGTCCGCAGTAGTTCAGCTTGATGTCGTAGGGCATCATCACATAGACACTCGGCACACCTGCCGGTTGCGGCGGCTCGACGGGGACGATCTTGCCGGTAAAGCCACTCCAGCCCTGCGCCAGCGCCGCGTTCAGTTGCGCAAGGTACAAATTGAGTTCCATCACGCGCGCCGTATCGATATCCCGCGTGTAGCGCGATCCGTAACGACCGTATCGAAACAACAGCGAACTGCCGCCTTTCACCACGCCGTCCGGCAGCATCTGAGCGACAATGACATTGGCCATTGCCCGAGAGAGACGCACGGGATCCTGTCCGGCGGACAATGTCCCTATGGCCTTGATCAAATTAACACATGTAAGCGGTCGCTTCATATGGAGAACTCTTTCCTCAATGAATCATACTCAAAGACATCCAACAAACCCCGCGTCCCAGCTTCTCGCACCGCCGTAACGAGACGTTCCGTCAGTATCTTGCCACGCAACTGACGGATGACCTCTGCCAACTTCTGACAGGGAATTCCGTTGAAGTTGTCCTCAGACATTTCCGCCGTCGCTTTTTCGGTTTCAATCCAGCCCGGCAGTTCCTTACGAAGCCGACGGCGGACGGCGACATGCACATGGGCAGGATTGACCAATGCCAAGTTGTGCATCGCCAAAACGCTCTCGCCACAGATCATCGCCGTCTCGCCGACCAGCGCAGCAGCTTCAGCATAGGTGTCGTACTCCGTCGGCAAATAGTGGGTGATCCGATAAACACCACGTCCGCGTTTTTCAATACGTCCGCTCTTGACCCACTCCAGCACATCCTTCAAGTGGATGCCAAGTGTATCAATCGTCTTGGCCGTCACCAATCCGTAATTGGAAACGGCTACCTCACATAGCTCGTCGTACTTTGTCATGCCATTTACTTACCTATTTAGGGTATCTTTTGGCTGATATTATACCATAAACGGCTCTTTCCAGCAATGGCGTTTGTCAATTCATTACCTTTTAGGGGAATGTTTTGTCATATCGACAATTACACGTAGCATCACCCTACAAGAGATTTTGTGATTGATGCCTTGGCATCAGACAGCCAACCGCGCGGCGCTTCTGGGAAGCCCTCGTCGCACCTGCGAGTCCGACTTTCACTATTCCAACACATCGCCCACGACACTGCCCGCGTTTTACCTATGCCACCCATGACCTGTCAATTCATTACTTATTAACCCGACTTTCCATGTTCGACCTTCAGTCGAACTTTTTTCGCAACGATAATCCTATCGGA
>DCIL01000099.1 GCA_002315875.1 Verrucomicrobia bacterium UBA1727
TTCACCAACTACACCGAGACGGTGGAGAAGGTAAATGGCAAGGATCGGACGTACTGCCACGCGCACACCCTGCCGCAAGTGGCCGCCGACCTTCTCGCGCACACCGACAATTGGCCGCGTCAGATCGGGAGTACCCTTTTCGCTTTCGCGCCCGACAAGAGCGACAGCAACCAACGGTACAGAACCTTCACCAAGCCGCCTGCGCTATTCGCCTGGATCCGCGAAACACTCACGCCCAGGTGGAAAAGCGCCAACGGTGGAGCGCGAGACTGCACCGGCATAAACTTCGTGACTGCCGAGGAACTCTATCAGCACCTACTCGCCAACGCGACCCATTACGAGGGCATTTCACGCGCACCGCATTGGCCACCACGCCCGGATCAGTTTTACGATTACGGCGAACTGCCACCGCCGAGCGACGGACACCGCGTCTTTTGGCAACTGATAGATTTCTTTTGCCTCGCGGACGAGACGTACCGCCTATTGGCAGCGGCATTTTTCCTCGCGCCGTTGTACGCCAGGCACGGATCAAACGAGGACATTATACCGCAACCTCTACCGCGTCCACAATGGATCGTAGACACGGTGGACGCGCAGGGAAGCGGAAAGTCCACACTCGTGAAAAAGGTTGCGATCCTCTACGGCACACCTCATATCAGAGTAGAATGGGCAACACTCAAACGAGACCCCGATAAGATCCTGCAACGCATATTATCGACCGACGGACGGCGAAAGCGCGTCGCCCTCGTCGACAACGCCACCGACACAATAGCGGATCAGACACTCGCCTCGTGGGTTACGGACAACTTCCTATCTGGTAAAGCCCCATACGGACGTGGCGACGAAACACGGCCAAATGATATTACGTGGGTAATTACCGTGAACGGAGCCGCAATCGACACCGACACCGCGTCACGTTCCTATATTGTCAAGGTCAGAAAACCCGACACCGCACCCACAACCGACACCGAAGATGAACCCGGTAAAAAATGGGAGGCCAAGGTGGATCAGTACATAGCAGGCAACCGGCGACAGCTCTACGCCGATATGCTCGATATGCTCAACCACGCCACGCCGAGAAACAGCGACAGCCGTTTTCCCGACTTCGACGCGACGGTGCTTTCGGCAGTATGTGACACCGACGAGCAATTCGCCGCCTGCCGCGCCAGGATCGAAGCGGACGCGACCGGCGCGAACGTCGACGCGGAACTCGCCGCCGAGCTTACGGAGGCCGTCGAAGCATACCTCGCCACGTTAGGAGCCGAGTACACCGGGTACGTGCCGACCCTTCCGACACTACTCACCAACGCCGTGGTAAAGAAGATACTCGACAGCGCGACCGGCAAACTCCACGAGCAATCGGTAAAGCAAATTCGGGTAATGCTCAAAAGTGGCCTCGCGCCGACCTTCTCAAAGAAGAACCCACGCCTAAACAAGAATGACGGCAAGGGAGGCAAGTACCCCGAAGGAATCGTGTACGGCCTGCACCTCATTGGCAACGGCGCGACCGAGACGGCGTTTCAGATCGTCGACCTCGTGCCTGGCAACTGCGGTCTACCACGCCCGGACATTAGCCACAGCACCGGCACTGTGAAGGTAGCGACACTTGTCTCGTAATGCCGAACCACAGCCGGTACGGACGGAAGCGACACCCGAAACCGTACCGGCCTTTTGTCTATCACCCCCATTTAGACAGAGTAGACAACTTTTCTCTATACGAGTACCATTAAAGTAGGTGATAGGGGTATGATACTGAGTATAGTATATCTCTATAAGAAAAAACTTGTCTACCGTGTCTAAACCGTCTACCGCGCCATATCTAATGCACCGCACAGCACAGCCGAACCACGCCCGATACCACTTGTTATGGAGGGGTTGTAGGATCCCCGACCGACCTTCTCGCGCAGTCCATTGGGCGAGATCAAGCAAAAAAACTTTGATAACGTTCGTGGCGCACCGCCGACGGAGTATTTCATATCGAGGCGCGTACTGCGGTATCAGTCCGCGACGATTTAGCATTTCTCGTCCAGGAGACGGTAGGCGACACCTTGAAGAGGCGAATGATCGAGGAATGTTCGCAAAAGTGCCTGCGAGAACTCCGGCGCGACCTTGAAAACGATTTCAACCTATCCGAGTACGGCATAATGCGTCAGTATCACTACGCAACGCCGCCGACCTTCAAGGGCATAGACGGCAGGGACATTTGAAATGTCATCTTTGTATATGGGTAATTTTTCGCAATCGCAGGGTGATCGGTGCGTCCGCGTTTAGTCCGTCACAGTACCTACGGTATACCCCCCAAGTAGGGGTATATAATAGGGGTAGCCAATAGGTAGCCTACCGCAAGCATTTTTAGACGAAAATGAGAGAAAATGAGAGAAAGCACCCAAAACGCCTATAACGCGGTATATGAAAGAAAAACCGCGAAAACTCGCGGCTTTATGTTAATTTATCGTAGGAGAAGTTTGGTGGCCAAGGCCGGGATCGAACCGGCGACACGCGGATTTTCAGTCCGCTGCTCTACCAACTGAGCTACCTAGCCACATCGTTCGTCGGTTGAATGGTAGGGGCGCAGGGATTCGAACCCTGGACCCAGTGATTAAGAGTCACTTGCTCTACCAGCTGAGCTACGCCCCCATTCACCAGTGCTTCCAACGTATCATCCACTTAAGGATTGGAGCGAGCTAAGGGACTCGAACCCTCGACAACCACCTTGGCAAGGTGGCACTCTACCAACTGAGTTAAGCTCGCCTTACGTTGAAAACGGAGCGTATTATACCATAACCGGCTGACACCGCGCAAGGGGGAAATTTGAGAAAGAAAAAGTTTTTGAGATAAGTGGGAGAGATGAGAAATTAGAGATGAGAAATTAGAAATTAGAAATGAGAGATGAGAAATTAGAAATGAGAGATGAGAGATGAGAGATGAGAAATGAGAGATGAGAAATGAGAGATGAGAAATTAGAAATGAGAGATGAGAGATGAGAGGGGAGGTGTAGGGGTGGATTATTTAGACGAGAAGAGTTCGTCGGGGATGGGGACTATGGATGTGCCCAGCAATGGGAAGTAGGTGCGAGTACGTTTATCACTCGCAAAAGGTACGAATACACAATTGGATTTGCCACGACGCAGATTATCAAACACTCCCGACACCTCGATGCCGACGCCATTCCACTTGAAGCCCTTCTCGGAATCAATCTTGAAGACATCCAGTACGCCGGACCACTCGTTCTCGCGCATCGCATAAGCATAAACGATCGGACCGCGCATCAGCGCCACACGCCCTTCCTGCGCCTTGCGTCCCGCAATCGCGCGCACCGCCATCGGAAACTCAAAGTCGAACTTGCTCTCGCCCGCGTAAAATTCGAACTTACGCCACTTACCGGCATCCGCAAGATTCGTCCACCGCGGCACTCTGATCTCGAAAACACCCGGCTTCGCGCTCTTCACCGAAACCGCGACCTTGCCTTCGCGCGGATAGTCCGTATTCATCTTCACCTCGAGTCCCTTCGTCTTCAACTCGGCAGGCGCAAAGAGATTGATGACGAAACCTTCGCCCTTCCGCAGAAATACGAAATCGGGAATCTCAAAGACCTCGCGGCGGAAGTTGTTGGGACAGCAATAGGTGTCGCGCTCGAACCATTCGCCTTTCTCATTGAAGGGAATGAAGTAGCGGTACTTGGTGCCGTCATGATTCTGCGCGCCGAAGAACGCGTTGTACATCACGCGCTCATAGATATCGCCGAGCAATGTATCGGGATTCACCTTCATCCATTCGGACGCCAAGCGCATCAGATAGGCAGACGCACACGTCTCACCCCACTTGCCGAGCCCGACATCTCCATCATCCCATACTTCGCCCCACGATATGCCGCCGGTGAGCGAGCCGGAAACGGACGCATAGCCGCACCTGAGTCGACGGAAGCATTCGCGGGTAGAAGTCTCAAAGGTCGCGCTTCTGCGTCCCGTAGCAGCGGCATATTCAAGTTGCGAGATCGCCCGCTCAAGCCAGGTGTAGACATGTTTGACTCCATTCACCGGCAAGATGGAATTGTACGAATCGTTGTCCCCCTCGATAAGATACTGATCGCGGAGATGATTCGCGTAGCGGACATCTCCAGTCGCCTGATAGAGATAGACGAAGGCGGACGAGAGTCCGAGATTGACGCCTATTTTCCTGGAGATGATGTAATCGCCGAGCTTGCGCGCTCCCTCAAGCGCATTGCGATTTCCGAACCACGTCCAGTCGCGACAAAACGCCTGAATGAGATAGGCCTGCTCGTGGTTGTCCCACATGCCGACCTTGTCCTTCCACATCGAAATCGAGCCATCCGCCGCCTGACATTTCAAGGTCTCAGCGACCCACTTGTCCTTGAACGCACGGAACTCCGCACCGCCGACGCCGTGCGCCGCGGCCTTGACGATCGCATCGAGCATCATCCCCCAGCCGGCGAATCCTCCCCAGACCTTCGGCTGAGATAACCGTTCGCGAAAGTGTCCGACGTAAGTCTTCTCGATGTCGATCGAACGGATGTACGCCGCGGCAAGATCCATCCGCTCGCCAATTTCGCCGCGGACAGTCACCTCGTCCGGCGCGAACATCGCCAACGCCGACGCGAAGAGAATCGCGGCCGTCATTTGCGCACCACGCCCTGGAAGGGTCCGATCGGAAGTCCCGCCTCGTTCTTCACGAAACTATGGACGTTCGAGCGGCGCAGATACGCGACCTTTACCGGCACGATATTGGTCGGCACCAAGAGATCGATAGTCTTCACCTTCGGAAAGATCTTGCTCTCCACCGGTACGAACTTGCCGTCCGCACCCGCGAGTTCGAAGCGGGGACGATAATCGCCCTTCATGCACCAGCCCTCGGCGTTGTCGAACGAAAGCCGCACCGTCTTGCCGTCCTTCGAGAGTTTCGCCTCCTTGAAGACAGGAGCATCGCACTTGAGATCCTTCTGTCCGTAGATGCGATTGAGCGCCATTGCCGCGAGGCGAGTCCCGACCGTGCGCTTGTCGCCCGGATGGATGCAGTCCAGCTCACCGATGTCACTGAGATTCACGCATCCGGCATTCGGCGCGTAGTCGAGTCCGAACTTCTCCATGTGCTCACGGATTCGCACCGTGCCCGGATCAGCCGCTTCCGTACTCTGATAACCGAACGGCGTGATCTGGCAGAGGAAGAACGGCATGTCATCCCCGCACCCGAAGGCACGTCCCCATCCGCTCCTGAGGCAACGCAGGTACTCGTAGTAATTGTTATCGCCGCGATTGGAGCATCCCTGATACCAGATCGTGCCGCGGATTGCATACGGGGCGAGCGGATAGATCATCGCGTTCCAGCACGCGCGCGCCTGCTGATGGAAATTGAAACGGAAGTTCTTGTCCTTCTGCTTCGCTTTCTTCTCCCAATCCGTGGGCTCGGTGCGAATCTTACGCGTCGCCAGCGCGCGCACTTCACCGACCTTGGACTCGGCAAAGGCACTCGCGGGAATCCACGGCTGAATGTATGAGCCGCCCCATGCGCTTTCGATCACGCCCACCGGTATGCCGAGCACCTGATTGAGACGGACGGCGAAGTGCCAGGCAGCGGCGGAAAATTCACCGAGCTTGCTCTCGGGAACGAACTGCTTCCAGACGAGCTGCGCGTGATTGGTTTCGTTCGCGGCGAAACACTGCGGCATGAATGCGCCGCGGACGTCGGGAAGGCGCGTCATCATAAGATCGTAGTAGCCGTTCATCTCGCGTCCGGCGTGCTTGTGTACCGCGGGTTTCGGCCACATCGCGAAGGTCATGTTGGACTGTCCACCGCAAAGCCAGACCTCGCCGACCACCACATTCTTGAATTCGACGCGGTCAACTTCGGAACCAAACCATCCGGGCTCGGACTCGACGATGACGAGCGACTTGCCCTCGGCGTCCGTCTCCATCGCCGGCAGATCAACTCGCCATTTGCCATCAGCATCTACAACCACCTTCCCGCTGTTGCCGGCGAAACTCACACAAACCTCATTGCCGGCAGCGGCCGTGCCCCAGACCGGAACGGACTTTCCGCGTTGCAGCACGAGATTGTCGTTGAAAAGACACGCGGGCTTAAGTGCCGCAAAAACAGGCATTGCCGTGACAACGGCGACGATGAACAGTAGTTTTTTCATTGTGTTATTCCTTATTTGTTTTCACTGAAATAAGTTTGAAGCGGACATCCTGACTTGACCTCATCGAGAAACGCCGCAAAAGACGCGTTCTTCTCCGAGCGTACGAAATCAATTTCCGGACGCACACCGAGCCGCCGCACGAGCCATTCGTAGGCAAAATGCTCGAGCGTCCTGCCCATGGCGCGGCAACTCATCACGAAGTCGGTGATATGCGCCGCATTACGATCGTAGACGAGATAAAGAACGATCCCCATCTCACCGAAACGATCACCGGCACTGAAGACGAAGACCTGTCGCGGCGAGCTTGGTTCAAGCATCGCAGCGAATGCCTCCCAGCTTCTGCGGATTGTAGTCGCGTTGAATTGATTCGTCTTGCCCGCCATCTGAGCGAGACGATTGAGATCGGCGGCCACGGCAGGGCGCGCGATCACGTGGAGGTCGAGATTCTTCAGATACTCGTCCTTGCTTGCGAAGGCGGAGGCCACCGCAGACCGCAATTCGCGATTGCGGTAATCCGCCGCGCGCAAGCGGTCCTCATCGGTCTTGCCGAGGTCAAAGAAGAAATACTCGCGAAGCCGACGGATGACCGAACGCCCTTCCGCTCTGATGACGCTCACTTCGGGAAGATGCGCCTTCATCTGCGCGCACTCGTGGGGATTGTCGTCGACGAAGACGACGGAATCCGTGCCCAGCGAAAGCCGATTGCAGATCTCAATGAGATTGCCCGCCTTGGGTCCCCAATTGATGCCGAGCGCGGCAAAATCTGAATCTTGAAGCGGCATGTCGCTACGCAGGAAGGGATGTCCGTCTGGCGGATCGTTCTTCGACAAAAGCACCAGCACCACGCCGTCCGCAGCGAGCGCCTTAAGTCCCTTCTGAAACTCAACGAAAGGCACGAGATCAACGATTCCATCCTCGCTCAGGATGCCATCCCAAAGAGTATTATCGGCATCGACGGCAAGGATCTTCTTCGGACACGGCATATCTCTGGCGGCCAGATAGAAGCCGAACTCCTCGACAATCGCCTTGATGCCATCAAGTGAATACGGACACCCCGCGAGCGCACGCATCCGCTCGTCGTAAAAGCCGTCCACTTCGTCCGCCAGCTCGCACTCATGAGTGGTGACGTCGTATGTCAAATCGGGAATCTCGCCGGGCGCGGCGATTTCGTATCCCGCCTCGCGGAAATAGCGCTCGATCAATTCGAGCTGGACGGCTCCGGTCAGCGAAATCTTCATTTCGTTCCTCCCGTGGCATATTCGTAATCAAGTTCGTTGCGCGCGAAGACGCGATCGGCGCGACGCGGAGGCGGAGTGGTTACGACAATGCCGAAATCTTCCGGATGCGCGGCAATCGGCGAATGGACGGTGAGTGCGAAGCGATGCCAGAAACAGCTCTGGATGAGTCCCTCTCGAGCGAGACGCTTCACATAACGCTCCGCCTCACGCTGCTCTTTCTTGGTCTCGGTGGGGAAATCGTACATCAGATAGGCGTGAACGTAAATGCCGTAGCGCCTGAACGATCTGAGCACCTTCTCCGCCGAAGTGAGAGTGATGCCCTTCTTCATCAACGCGAGCAGCCGATCGTTCGCGCATTCGAGTCCGCCGGAGACGGCGATGCATCCGCTCTTCGCCATAAGACGCACCAATGTCGGAGTGAACGCGGAATCAAAGCGAATGTTTCCCCACCACTCGACTTCGAGTCCGCGGCGAAGGATCTCCTCCGCAACCTCACGAATGAGTTTCGGCGGCATCGCCTCGTCCACGAAATGGACGCGCCGCACCGATTGCGCCTCGATGGCGTCCACAATCGCCGCGGCGGACGGCATGCGGAACTCGCCGATGTAAGGCAGGCAGACATCACAGAAGGTGCATCGATGCCAGTAGCAGCCCTGCGCCATCACGAGCTTCACCCACTTGCCAGAGGTCCAGAGCGAAGTCATGAAGTTATCGGTCTCGACAATGTCGAAGTATTCGCTCCAGTCGATGCCGCGATAGCAAGGTGCGACAAACGGCTCCTCAATTGGAGAATCAAGCTGGAACTCGTCAAAATACCTTAGCGGACGCCGATCGGTCATCTCGCGCAACTCGGTATTGACATAGCCGCCGCCGAGACAGGTTTTCACCTTCGGATACTTGCGCTTGAGACGCCGCGCGATCTTAAACGCACCGACGAGCGTACCGGGGAACGGACAGGTAATCCAGACCTCGGTCGGTTTAACCTCTGCCATCGCCTCATCGAGATGTTTCGCGAGCGGACGGTCTATGACACTGCGGCGGCGCACGAGTTTCTCGACGACACCGAAATCGTCCACCCGCTGGCAGAGATGCTCGGCGTAGCGGGCAAAGCCGAACTCCACGTCCACCTCGTCACGAATCCGCAGCGCTATATCCTCAATCGCCGCGCTCGCTTCGCGTTTGGTTTCGGGCGGCGCACTGCCGGAGAGAAACTCAAGCAATTCGTCCGTGGTATCGTCGCCGAATTCAAGGAGCAGATCACGGACGACCTTGATGGAAAGATCGCGTTGTTCCGCGGCTATCCCGTGCGCATCCATCCACCCCAGCAGGTGCATCGTCGCCGGATACGGCGTATTCGTCTGGAGGAGCGGAGGGGTGAGCAGCAGGATCTTTCGCTTCAAGCCTTACACCAGCTCCTTGGCGATGGTGTAAAGATTCTCGGCCGTGAAGCCGAACTCCTTCGCCAGCACCTTGTACGGAGCAGAGGCGCCGAAGTCGTCCTTGGTGAGGAACTTCGTGGTCTTGTAATCGAGACGGAAGCGGTCCCACCCGAAACGCGAACCTGCCTCGACGATGACGCGCTTGGTCATCATCTCGGGCGCGATGTACTCGCGGTAGGTGCACTTCTGTTCGAAGAAGCGCTTGACGGAAGGCATAGAAACGACGCGAACCGAGCGGTTTTCTTCGTCCCAGATGCGATGGGCGACATCAAGCGCGATCGCGACTTCACTGCCGGTGGCGATAAAGAGAATCGTGTCCTTATCCTGACGGCCCGCCTGCCAGAGGATGTAGCCGCCCTTCGCCACGCCCTCGGCACTCGTACCTTCGAGCACGGGGATGTTCTGACGGGTGGTCATGATGCAACTCGGACCCTTGGCGTTCATCAGCATCTCAACCCAGCAGTAGCCGGTCTCGTTCGCGTCCGCCGGACGCCAATCGGTGACGTTCGGAATCGTGCGGAGCGCCGCGAGCTGTTCGATCGGCTCGTGCGTGGGGCCGTCCTCACCGACGTAGAAGCTGTCGTGGGAGAAGACGAACATGGAAGGAACGTTCATGATTGCCGCGAGACGGATTGCGGGACGGCAGTAATCGGAGAAGACGAAGAACGTCGCACCGAATCCGCGCAGATCCTCATAGGCGGTGATGCCGTTGACGATTGCGGACATCGCTATCTCGCGCACACCGAAATGGATATTGCGTCCAGAGAAATCCTCGGCACTGATCCAACCGTACTTCTTGAGTCCGGTCTTGTTGGATCCCTCAAGGTCGGCGGAACCACCGAGGAAGTTCGGCATCACGTCCGCCAACGCATTCATCACCGTCGAATTGGCCGCACGGGTGGCGATCGGTTTTTCGGGATCGAACTTGGGAAGCGCCGCAAGGAGCTGTTCGCGAGTGATCGGCGCGGCGGCGGGAGCGGACTTCGCCGCCTCCTTCTCTGCCTTCACCTCGGCATTGCGCCAGCGATGGCAGAGCGCACCGCGCTGAGCGAACACCTCGTAGACCTCGGGCGCGACCTCAAAACTCTTCGCAGGATCAAATCCGAGCGCGGTCTTGGTGGCAGCGACTTCGTCCGCCCCGAGCGGAGCACCGTGACAGTCGGCGGTGTTGCACTTATTGGGCGCGCCCTTGCCGATCACGGTCTTCGCGATGATCATCACCGGCACCTCGGCAATCTTGATCGCCTTCAGATACGCGCGGTGGATCTCATCGAAGTTGTGTCCGTCGATCTCGAGCACCTTCCATCCGTACGCCTCGAAGCGCTTCTTCGCATCGTCGCGATTGGTATCGGTGACATGGCCTTCGATCTGGATGTCGTTGAAATCGTAGATGGCGATGAGTCCACCGAGCTTGAGCGTGCCAGCGAGCGAGGCCGCCTCGTGACTGATGCCCTCTTCGATATCACCGTCGCCCATGAACACCCAGGTGCGGTTGGTGCGGCCTTTTTTCTTCGCTGCGATCTGCATGCCGACCGCCATCGCAAAGCCCTGTCCGAGGGGACCTGTCGTCACCTCGACACCGGGCATCACACCGCGCTCGGGATGTCCCGCACAGCGAGAGCCGAACTGGCGGAAGGTCTTGAGTTCGTCCATCGTCACCGAATCGGGACGAGAAAGATGGGTGAGCGCATAAACGAGTGGGCTGGCGTGGCCGCCGGAGAAAACCAGTCGGTCGCGATTCTTCCACGAGGGATCGCGGGGATCGACATTAAGATGCCTGAGCCAGAGCGTAGAAGCGAGATCCGCCATTCCCATCGCGGCGCCCGGATGCCCGGAATTCGCCTGCTCCACCATGTCCGCACAAAGACAGCGGATCGTATCCGCCGTCAACTTCAACTGTTCATTGGTAACTTTCATCATTCGTCTCCATTAAAGGTTTCGTATTATACCACTTTTCCTCCGACTCCGCATATCCCATCGGAAAGTCCAGCCCTCACCAACGCATACTCACGCGAGCCGTCCGCCCTTACGAATATCGCCCCGCCATCGAGGAATCGGGTCCAGTTCTCACGGGTAAATTCCGCCACGGCCTTTTTCGCCGCGAGGAATGCCGCGATGTAGCAGTCGTGCGTGGCGACAACGCAAAGATGCAGCGTGAAACGATCGAGCAGCCAGCGCTCACACTCGTCGGTTGCCGCATAGAGATTCTTAAAGCCGCGCTGCTCGCCGGTACGGAAATACTCGAAACAGGCGTTGAAGAAGTTCTCGGGACGAAACACGTCCAGCACCTGGGCGGGATCGTCATAATAGAACGAGCCGTTGCCGAATTTCTCCTCGACGGGAATCTCGGCCCCGGCAAGTCCCATCCCTTCGGCTACGAGCGCGGCAGTCATGCGGGTGCGCGTAAGCGGTGAAGAGAAGAACTGGACGCCGAGCGGCGCGAGCGGAGATAAAACATGGCCGAGTTCGCGTGCAGTGCGGCACCCTTCATCCGTCAGCGCCAGCGCGTCCCCGAAGGTAGGATCGTTTGGGTCCATCTTCGGACGCTCCGCGTGGCGCACCATCAGGATAGCGCGATCGCCGTTCAGAACGCGCGCGACGAAGTCCTGAACCGTTATGATCGAGTCGCTCATTTCAGATTGGCGATGGCATCTGCCGTAGCGCAGTCGGTAAGCGCCGCGAGGCACCAGGTTTGCATTGTCGCACTACTCGTCGACTTGGAAGAGGAGATTCCGAAGAGCGGAATGAGTCCGAAGACATTCGTCTCGTAGCGCTGGGTGAGGTCGCGATGGTGGATGAGGCGTCCCGTCTTCGCATCGCGGATTCTAAGTGACGCATGCCACTGCACCGCACCGTAGTCACAGAAGAACACCGTGAAGAGATTCCAGGCGATGCGCTTCCATTCATCACCGTTATCCACGAACGGACCGTCAAAGGCGACCTCGACGATGCAGCTGGGATTGATGTCAGTAACGATGAGACCCGCACGCTCGAAGGTATCGACGGCGCGCCTCAAAAACATGTCGGTCGAACGACGCTGCGGAACGAAGGTGGACACCGGAACGGTTTCGTAGTAGCCGGGATGGTAGTAACGATAGCCGCAATAACCGGGCACGTAGACCGTCTGAAAACCGTGGATCGCCTCGTATTCGGTAAGGACCGTCGCAAAGCCGCGGACGGACACCGTGAGATTGGTGTTGGCGCCGGCAGCGACCTTCACCTCTGGATACTTGGTCTCGTTAAAGGTCCAGCAACCGGACAATGCCGCGGCTGCAAGCAACGTGGTCAAAGTTTTGAAATACATCAGCGATCCTTTACGAATGAAAAGTTCTTGAAGACGATATCATCGGTTGGTTGCTGGGTGCCGATGAAGAGTCCAACCAGTCCAGTCTTCGCAAGATCGAAGTCCGTCTTGAACTCAAAGTCAGCATGATGCCATTCTCCGTCCGCCGCAAGCGCAATGTCCTTGCGGTCGTAGATGGTCTCGTTGGACCGAAGGATGATCTTGAACTTCGGGTTGGCATTCTCGCACTTGATCTTGTAATTAAAACCGAGTTTCCAATTTCCGTTATCGGCCGCGAGGAAGTTCTCGGTCAGAACGGCACTGATGCCGCCGCCCTTCTCGCACTGGATGAGATGATAGAGAACGGAACCATCCGTATCGCGTCCCGTTGCCTCAAACTTGACCATCCAGGACGGACAGCGTTGCCAGATCGAATGGATGGGTTTCGTCTCCTCAAGAAGATTCTTCGGCGGCAACGGCAACTTAACCTTCTTCCATTCGGGACAGCTCCAATTGACTTCGACACGATCGGCAGCAAGCGGCATCTTCGCCTGTGTAGGCGCGGTGACAAGGTTGATGTCAACTTCGCCGGGCTTGCCCCTCACGAGCGCCTCGGGGAATTTCGTGACGAGCTTTCCGCCATACCAGAGGTTGGTCGCGGTCAGGACGAAATTGGACGAGATGAGCCATTGTCTAGGATCGTTGTGGCAATCGATGGCGACACCATCGGTCCTGCCGATGTACTTCCAATTGCATACGCCGGTGCTATAAGGGATGGAGCAGTCCTCGAAGACGAAGGTCTTCGGCTTGTCGACACCCATATTGCGTCCGAGGAAGAACGCGCGCGAAAGCGTCTGATCGACTCCACAAAGACGACGGAAGAAGAAATCCTCGCCCTGCGACTGCCGATCCTGGGGGCCGGGCTGTTTCTTCTTCATGCCCTTGCCCATTTCGCTCCACTTGTTCTTCGGAAGGTGCGAACCGTTGTATTCGTTGGCGATGATGGCCTCGTCCGCCCGGAAGACGTTGATGTCTTCCATCACCACCTTTTCGTTGGTGCCTTGAGGAAAGATCGCCTTGCAGGAAGTACCGAGGGTGAGATCGCGGTATACACCACTTTTTACGCAGCTCACGACGAGAGCGTTGTCCCCGACGTAGCTCCAGCAGTGCTCAACGAGAACATGCCGTCCGCCGTTCGAAAAACCGTCCGAACACATCATCGAACAAAGCTCCTTGATGTTGCGGAACTTACATCCGACGCCCCACCAGTTGCAAACCGTGAAGGTACGCGAATCAACGAAGGTAAGTCCGTCGACGACAATGCCGTGGCCGCCGACGGAGAGGAGTCCGCGATTGGAATTCAACGACTGATCGTACTTGAAGACATTGCTCATCGGATCGAGAACCATTCCGCGCCCGTGAATGAGCTTGCACTTGTGTTTCGAGGTAATCGCGACACGCGCATTGAGCACCGCACCGGGCGCGACATAGATTTCGGTGATGTCGTTTCCGACGGGCAGTACGCCGTCCTTTCCTGGCGCATCGAGCCAGCCGTCAACATAAAGGCAGTTGGGCTTATCCTTCGCTGGCACATCGGTTTCGGGCGGATCCGCGAAAACCGAAAGGATGGACTTATCGAGATCGTTGAGCTGGATGCCGAAGTAGTCCGGCTTATCGAGATAGACGGAGATGACGCCGTTCTTGAAAGCATGGCGGAAGCGCTTCGCCGCGGGAAAGACCTTATATGACTTAACATCCTCACGGACTGCGATATCGACGCGTACGCCGTCGCCATCGAAGGCGAAGGCGGAGAAGCGGCGGTTCACGTCCCCGCCCCAGGTGCGGTCCGCCAGCAGCGACTTCTCGCAATGGTTGTAGACCGGAATACGTTCGGTGCGATCACCTTGGGTAACGCGCACGGCATACGCCTCATCGCGTTCAATGATCTTCGGATATTCGGGATAGATGATCAGCGTTGCAAGCAAAAGCGAAAACATATCACACCTTTCTCAGAATTTAAGCCATTCGCCGCGAGGCGGACATTGACAGCGAAACTGCCGCGAGCACAAGCGCCGCTCCCATGAACAAGAACCACGCGAAATGTTCACGCCAGCGATTGTAGACGTCGGCATCGAGTTCAGTGGTCTCGAGCTTGTCAATTTCCTCGAGCGCCTTTTCAAGACTCGACTTGTCCCCCACTGGAAAATACGCGCCGCCCGTGGTCTTCGCAATCGACTTGAGCTGCTTTTCGTCGAAGTTCATGTCCGCAAACTGAATAGATTTGCGGCCGAAGAAATCGCGTCCCATGATCGGCGTCTGCCGCGAGCGCGTGCCAACGCCGATCGTGTAGACCCTCACGCCCATCTTCGCCGCGGCCCTGGCGGCATCGTCCGGCTCCACGGCGCCGGTGTTGGACACGCCGTCCGAAAGGAGAATCACGATCTTCGACGTGGGCTTCGCGTCCTTGAGCCGCGCGAGCGCGGTGGCGAGGCCATCACCGACCGCAGTCATCTGCTCGTCACGCGCAATGGCGTTGCCCTGGGCATCGACGGCAATGGACGGCACCGTCACTCCCTTCAAGACATTGCAGAGCGCCTCGTGGTCCGCCGTGAGCGGAGAACGGGTGGATGCATAACCGCCGAAGGTGATGAGTCCGATGAGATCATCGGGACGCTTCCTCACGAATTCCCCGAAAAGTTCCTTGACGACATCGAGACGGGTCTTCATCTGGCTCACATTGCCCGCCCTCAGCACGGACGGCGCGGTGAAGTCGAGCGCCTCCATCGAGCCCGAGACATCAACGGTCATTGCGATCGCGATGGCGTCAACGGACTTCTTCTCGTGGGCTAGGGACGAGCGGGGACGCGCCGCGGCGATCACGAGGAAAGCGAGACCGGCAAGCAACAAGAGCGGCGAAAGAGCTGCGGCCTTGGCGCGCCAGCCCGCAGTCTTCGCAGGCAGCCGTGAAACGGCGCTGAACTTGATGCCGCCGCGATTGCCGCGACGGAGAAGCCGCCAAGCCGCGAGTCCGAGCGGAAGAAACAAAAGCAGCAACCAGGGATTAGCGAACGACATCGGCATCTCCCTTCAGATAGGCCCTCGCGGACTCGGTGGCGCCGTCGGCCATCTCGGGCGTCGCCTCGACTCCGGCGAACTTCACGAGGTCAGCGGACTCAAGAAACTTCTTCAGTTCATCACCGCCATCAAAACTCGCCAGGAATTCCTCGGTGGTGAGATTCGGCGCCTTGATGCCGTATTTGCGCTGGATGTAGCGACGCACGACCATCGTGAGCTCCACATAGAAATCCTTGTAGCGTCCGCGTCCTGGCAGTCCCTTCTTCATCAGTCGATCAAGTTCGGCCCAGGCGCGCTCGATCGGGGACATGAAATGCTCGCGGACCCTGCGCGTGAGATAGCGCACGATCAGAAATACCGCCACACCGATGACAAGCAACGCCGCGAGCGCGAGCGCGATTTGTCCCACCAGCTTGAGCGAAAGCGGTGGCAGGTCTTTCTCGGGCTCGACCTCCATGGCTCCGGTCACTGGCTCACGCGCGCCTGGCGGATCGAAATAGACGGGACCGATCACGCGGCCTTCGAAGGCAAACGGTGCGATGCGGTACTCCTTTGCGCACGGCTCCGGCGTCAGCAGCCAATGGGTGCAGTTCGCGGTCTCGTCCTCGTAATCATCCGCCACCGTAAAACCACGAAAGCGTTCACGAAGGTCGATGCCGCGCGGGGTAACGGTAATGGCAGTCGAGCGAGCCACGTCGATTTGCTTTTCGCCCTCGATTTTAACATTGCCGTCCGAAAGCAGCACGGCCAGCAGCAATAGGGAAATCTTGATCATCTTACTTTCTCGCCCTCCGTTTGAAGAGTGCGCGAATGTCGTTGATGTAGGCACGATCGGTGGCGATGGACAAAGTGTCGATTCCGTTCTTTCGGAAGAATTTCACGAGCGCATCGCCTTCTTCCGTTGCCTCCGCGGCAAACGCCTTGCGCACCGCGGCACTTGAAGTGTCGACCAGCACCAGCTCGCCGGTCTCGGGGTCTTCCAGCTCGACGAGTCCGACATCCGGAAGTTCCTTCTCGGCGGGATCGGAAACATCGACACAAACGAGATCGTGACGGCGAGCGGCGGCACGCAACATCTTCGCATACGCATCGACCGCCTCTTCGCCGACCGCGTCGGGGACCATGAAATCGCTCACGAGAAACACGACGGCCTTGCGCTTCTGGACTCCGCTCAGAAACTTCATCGCCCCCGAAAGGTCGGTTCCGCCCTCGGCATCGTCCTCGGCAGCCAGCACCTCGCGCACGAGGCGCATCACGCTGTCGCGTCCCTTCCGCGGCGGAATGTACTTGACGATATGGTCTGAGAAAAGGACGAGCCCGATCTTATCCTGGTTGCGAATCGCAGTCAGCGCCAGGAGCGCCGTGACCTCGGCGGCGAGTTCCATCTTCGAGCGGCGGATGCTGCCATAGCTCTGCGAACCAGAGACGTCGACCATGAAGAGGACTGTCAGCTCGCGTTCCTCACTGAAGCGTTTGATATAGGGAAGACCGGTCTTTGCCGTGACGTTCCAGTCGATCGTACGGACATCGTCACCGGGTTCGTACGGGCGAACCTCATCGAACTCCACACCCTGTCCCTTGAAGGTCGAATGATAGTCACCCGACAACTGGTCGTCTATCAACCGGTTGGTGAGTATCCGGATCTTTCCGACCCGGGCCATCAGTTCCTTTACATCCGCTGCCATAATTTCCACGTATTATAGCATAAATTCGACACGCTGGTCGCACAGCGGAGCTACAAAATTGCGCTCGGTCTTCCCAGACTGACGACCGCAATCATGCATTCTCCAGTCCAAGAAAACCGAGCACTTACGGGTATTGTATTTCAGCGTTCGTGGCAGTTAGTCGGACTGTATGAACAGCCGCTGCCAGTACTGGTTGACTCACACCATACGCACTTTCCGTTGCCGGAACCATGCCGATGGCAGTGATTCGGCGAGTACGCACAACCGCGGCCATAGCTCGACAATCCGCACCACTGTATGCTTCTCGCAAGTTTCAACCGAAATCTTGCAAAAAATGGCGCATCCTCATCCGTGTTTCAGTGGGGGCTCTGGAAAGCCCAAGTACGAGACACAGAGAGAATGCGTCACGCCGCTCTCCAAGCACCCGCTTGTGGCGGCCGGCCCGTCCGATTCACGGTCGAACGGTATGCCAAAGATCAATTACACATGTTCGACAAACTCGCCATATAGCGGCAACTTGCCATCATGTGAAAGCAGACGCAGTCCATCTTCCTCGGCCTGAGCGACAAGCATGCGGTCGAACGGATCATTGTGATGCATCGGCAAAGACGAGATTCTTTGCGAATGACTGAAGCAAATCGGCAATTCAACGATACCCGACGCGCGGCAAAAACGAACCATCTGCTCGGATGTAACGGGGATCTCATCGGGTTTGATCGCATGCTTAATCGCAGTTTCCCAGACAGATGCCGCGCTAACGAAAAACTCATTCTCAACATTCTCAAGAATCCCCCGTGCACGATCGGAAAGTCTGGGACTGCCGACCATCGCCCAAATCACTATCTGAGTATCAAGGAGATACTTCATGCCGAGACCCCGGAAAACATTGGAGCGACCTGGGCGTCAAGCTCCTCAAACGCCTGATCGAAGTTCTTCGGGAGCGCGATCTCACCTCTCATCGAACCGATTTTCATCGCCTGATTTCCATTATCGCCCGCAACAGACGACTTACGCGGCAGTAGCGTCTTCGTCGGCAGCGAATCGATCTTCACAAGGATAACCTGATATCGACCACCTTCCGGAAGCGAAACCGAGATGCTACCCGCATCACCAGCAACGTTCTCAAACCAAACACCATCGGCGGTACCCACATTGGCAACCGTCTGCACCCAGTCCTTTTTCTCCATCACCATCGGCATAACAGCTTCACTCCTTTCTCCTTTTTGCCTCGTATTATACCAAAATCTCTTCCGCCCACCATAGCGCGAACGCCAAGTTGTTTTGACTGTCGGACCTCACCCGAGGCCCTCGGTCACGTTGTCAACTCATTGGAGCGCAATTTCCACGCCCTGCAGGCGAACATCAATAGCACGAAGCCGAGCGTATAGACAGCGGCCAGGGACGCAAGGCCGACGGACATCGAGTAATGGGACTTCGTCCACCCGAGCACCGTAGGCGAAAAGCATCCGAAGAGAAAGGCGATCATCAGATTGAACCCGGCGGCCGAAGCGTGATAGCGCGGCTCGACCACATCGAAGAACGCGGCAAAATTGTTCGAATCGTACGCGCCGCGGAAAACACCGAAGAGGAACATTGCGAGACAGCAGGACATATAAGTCGTCGCCTGCGACATCCAGAAGATGAACGGCGCGCCCAGGAGAAGACCACCTCCGATGATCCAGAATCGAACCGTCGGAATACGCCTTACAAGCCGGTCGCCCAGACGCGAACCGATGACGATTCCCAACGCCGCGCCGAGATAATGCCAAAGGACGGCGTTAAGTCCCGCGGACGCCTTACTGACACCGAAGGTCTCGGAAAGATAATTCGGCATCCACGTCTTGAAACCCACGTCGACGTAGACCTCCATGCCCAACGCAAGCGCAATCAGCACCGCCGCCGGCTTCGAGAACATCGCGGCTAAAGCGGAAGAGAGAGAGGTGCGAGAGGTTTGAGAAGGTTGAGAGGCATGGTGGGTGTTTTTGAGAAATACGGCGAGGACGATTACCCAGAGAAGACCAAGTACGCCGAGAGTGCGGAACGGAAGCCGCCAGCCGTCCGTACCAAGACCCGCGAACCATCCCGCAAGCCAACTGCATCCGATGACCCCGCCATACATGCCCAGCTGCAGAAGCGAGAGCGCCGTCGCCTTCGTATCGGCATGGAGCTGTGAAATGAGCGAGGTGGAAGCCGGATAATAAAACGGCTGCCCGAATCCGTTGATGATACCGTAAGTTACAACAAGCGCACCGATGCACGTTACGTATCCGGACGTAAGAATACCCAAGCAAAAGATTGCGACGCCAATCACCACCATCCACTTGCGACTGAAATAGTCCGCGGCAAATCCCGCAAAGGGAATCGTAATTCCGTAGACGAGCGTGAAGACGGTGCTGACGAGTCCGAGCTGGACGTCAGTCGCGCCGATAGAGGACTGAATGGACCCCAGAAGCGGTCCGTAAATCTGCCGCGTTCCCTGCTGTAGGAAGAAGGCAACCCAGAGAAGCGCCAGGGCCAGCCATTTGTAACGATCATCACCCTTCATGCTTCAAACCCGTATTTTTCGCCCTTGTCGGAAAGAAGACGCGCACCACCGTCCATGACAATGTCCGCACCGGTTATGGATGCCGCGGCCGGAGAGTCGAGGAAGAGCACCGTCTTACCTACCTCGTCCGGCTGCACCCAGCGATGAAGCGGAATCTTGTAGTAGGTCGTTTCCTTCTCGTCGAGGCGCGCGGCCTTCGTATCCGTCCACCCCGGTGAGATCGAATTGCAGCGGATTTTGTATTTCGACATCTCAAGCGCGATATGCTGAGCCATCTTGACGAGTCCCGTCTTCATCGATCCGTAGGCCGAGGCACGGGCAAATCGGCAGTAGGCGTTGTTGGACGCGATGATCACGATGTTGCCTGCGCTCTCCTGGTCCTTCATGATTTTCGCCGCTTCCTGGCAGCAGAAATACGGCGCACGGAAATCAACCGCGTAATTCTTGTCGAAGGCCTCAGGCGTCATCTCAAGAAAAGGCGCGAGCAGCGTGATGCCAGCATTGTTCACGAAGAGATCGAGCCGTCCGAAATCGGTCATAAACGCGGAAAACATCGCAGCGATCGCCGCGGTATCCGAAAGATCGGCCTGATAGACGCGGGCGATACCACCGGCACGGCGGATCTCGTCCGCAGCGCCTTCAGCACCGGCAGCGGAGCTGTTGCAGTGAAGACCAACTGCATATCCGGCCTTTGCGAGTTCAAGCGCAATGGCCTTGCCGATACCAGTGCCGGCGCCGGTTATCAGGGAAGTTTTCATGAGAGTTGAGAGGGTTGAGAAGGTTGAGAAAGTTGAGAGGGTTCACCTTCCAAATCTCTTTTCCGTAATCGCATAGTATTCTTCGAAGAGCTTTTCGAACTCTTCATCGACGGAGAAGGTGGGACGGCGACAGACGTCGTTTGCAATAATGCCGCGCTTCATGAGAATCTTCTTCTCAAAGTAGATGATCTCCTCGACATTCTGACGAATGTGATTCAAGATGGGCAAAATGAAGTTGTGCGCTTCAATCGCACCCTTGCGGTCTCCCGCGAAATACTTGTTGTAGATGTCGAGATATAGATCATACATCGAGCAACCCGGCATCGCTCCGACAGCGCCGCGATCAAAGGTCTCGAGCATCTGGTAGCCAGCATTGCCGGCAAAGACACGGATCGAATCCCCAAGCTTGCCGATGAGATTAGAGATGTACTTTCCAGCCGGCTTGCACTCGATCTTGTAATAGACGACATTCGGCGCTTCGGCAGTAAGCTTCGCGAAGATATCCGGCGAGATCGCCACACCCGTCTGCTCCGGCGCGTACTGCATCATGATCGGCATGTTCGGAACGGATTTCGCGATGGCAAGCGAATGCTGATAGATGAGGTCCGCACCCGGCTTCAGAAAGAACGGCGGCAGCACCATCATCGAGTCCGCCCCCGCCCTCTCGATCTCCTTGGCGAACTCGATGGCATTGGCAGTCGAGTGACGCGTATCGGAGACGATTACCGGTACGTTGTGCTTATGCGCCTCATCGATGGTGACGCGCATCATTTCACGCTGTTCCGATTCGTTCAGCTTGTAATACTCGCCGGCAATGCCGAAAAGCGTGAGCGCATGGCATCCACCCTTTGCGAGCGTGGCAACGAGATTGCGGAGCGAATCATAATCGACCGATTCGTCCTTGTTGAACGGTGCGGCCACAATGGGACAAATTCCTTTGATCAAATCTAAATTCATCTTACACCTCTTACCTTTCTTAAACTTTCTAAACCTCTCAACTTCTCAACCTTCTCAACCTTCTCAACCTCTCAACTACAAATACTTAAGGTCACAGCCCTCGTTGGCCTGGAGGACGTTGTCGATGAAGTTACGCACGAAGCCGCGTTTGATATCGGGATGCTCCTTGAGCTTCACGTCCTTCAAGCGCGCGACGATTTCCTCGTCCGGAACATTGAGCTGAATGAGATTGTTCTCAACATCGAGCGTAATCGTATCGCCGTCGCGTACTGCCGCGAGCGGACCGCCTGCCGCGCTCTCGGGAGCAACGTGCAGCACGACCGTACCGAACGCGCCGCCCGACATGCGCGAATCCGTAATGCGCACGTAATCGTGAATGCCGCGGCGCGAAAGTTTCGGAGGAATCGGCATGTAGTTGCCGAACTCCGGCATACCCGGCGCTCCCTTCGGACCGTATCCGCGAAGGACGATCACCTTGTTCTCGTCCATATCGGAATCGTCATCCAAAAGATACTTCTCGGCGGCGGCAAGATCATCAAAGACACGTGCCTCGCCAGTATGCTTGAGAAGATTCGGCGAAGCGGCCGAGCGCTTGATCACCGCACCACCCGGCGCAAGATTGCCGCGGAGGACAGCGATGCCGCCAGTCGGCGAGATCGGATTGTCTATCGGACGGATCGTCTCCCGATCGTAGGCGTAGTCGACGGTGGCGAGATTCTCGGCAACCGTCTTGCCGCTCACAGTCGGACAGTCCCCGTCCAGCATCGGCAGCAACTCCTTCATCAGCGCCGGCACGCCGCCAGCGTTGCGGAACTCCATGCCGACCGTACCCTTGCCGTGGGGTTTAACGCTTACGAGGAGCGGTGTCTTGCGACTGATCTCGTCAAACTCCATCAGATCGAGCGGAATTCCGGCACGACGGCAAATCGCCTTGAGATGAATCAAAAGATTCGTCGAACCGCCAGCCGCCATCAACACCTTGATCGCATTCGTGACCGAGCGCTTGGTGATGATGTCGGATGGTTTTACACCCTTCTCCACCAGACGGACGATCTGCCGACCGGTCATTTCCGAAAGCCGCAGCTTCTCGCTCGACACGGCCAACGATGAGGCGGAATACGGAAGCGCGAGTCCGAGCGCTTCGACCACGGTCTGACAGGTATTGGCCGTGCCCATGATCGGACACGCCCCGACCGAACCGTAGAGGCACCCTTCGCGCTTCGAGACCTCCTCGAGAGACATCTCGCCCGAGGTATACTTCTCCCAGAGCTTGAAGCTGTCCGTTCCGCAGGCGAGCGACTCACCCTGGAAGTTGCCGGGCAGCATCGGACCGCCCGGAAGGTAGATCGTCGGCTTGTTCGCCGACACCGCCGCCATCACCTGCGCCGGCACGTTCTTGTCACACGACCCCATCAGCACGATGCCGTCGAACGGCTGGCGCGCAATGAGTTCCTCGGTGGTCATCGAAAGAAGATTGCGGTAGACCATCGAGGAGATGTCGAAGAAGACCTCGCAGATGGACATCGTGTTCATCTCGAGCGGAAAACCGCCCGCCGCCCAGACGCCGCGCTTCACGGCTTCGGAGAGCATCCGGAAGTTGTAGTGCCCCGGATTCGTCTCGCTCCAGGTGTTGATGATGCCGATGAGCGGCTTTTCGATGTCCTCGTCAGTATAGCCCATCGTCTTCAAGAGGGCGTTTCTCAATAGCCCCTGCCGCGTCCCGCGCTTCTTCCACTTCGCAGAATAGTTGTTTTCCATCTTCACTTCACCTCTTTGGTAAATATGTATGCCGTATTATACCAAAAACCATAGCAATTGTTTCATACTATAAATTCCGACACGTAATTGCAACGCTGCAATTACGTGTCGGAATTCGAATCAAACCTGTTGGCTTATCAGGTGCCGCTTACTTCTTATCGCTACCGGACACCTGGAAGGTAATAGTTCCCTTAGCGTCGATCTTGTTTGCCTCAGACGCAGTTGTTTTCTGCGACTTCGCACACTTTGAATCAGCGCACTTGTCCTTGGGCTTGCATACCTCACAGGCATGATCGCCAACACCACCTTCGCGACGCATGATATTCTGCGGTTTTATGTCCCGATGCACGAAGCCGCATCTATGCAGGGCATTGACCGCACTGCAAACTCCGGTCAAGAACTCCGCAACGGCCTTGTCGCCTTCCGGCAACGACACCGGCTCGAGAAGCTCCATAACGAAAAACGGATGATCTTCGTATTCACCTTTCGCAAATTGCCGCGGAAAGAACGAATAGCGATTGAGCGAGAGAAACTCAGCAAGTCCTCGTCCGGAGTCGTCACTTCGCTTTGAAGAAGCTAGCGATGCGGCCGGTCTTGTTGGGATCAAGACCGTGCGGATGATGTCCGAAGGCGGTGCGGTTCTCAATCTCGATCTTGCCGCCCGCCTCCTTGAAGCGCCTGGCGAAAAGCTCACAACTTACCTTCGGATCGACAGTATGATCTTGTCCACCATAGAGAAGCAAGACCGGTATCTTCTGCGCGGCGATCTTCTCCGCCATGTTGACCGGCATTTCCGGCGAAGAGAGCCAGCCTGCTTCGGGACGCTTGAACGCCCACGGGCCGATGCGCTTGGCGTCCTCAGTCGGCGTGGCCGCCCTGCCGTTGAGCGCATCAAGGTTCAAGAGCGGAGCGTCGAGATAGATCTTCGCCACCTTGTCCGGATACGCCGCGGCATAACGCGTCGAGAAGAATCCGCCCCAGCTCATTCCAATGAGCCGCGTCTTCTTCGCGAAGCCGAGATCGCTTACGAGGAAGTCCTGAAAATCGGAGAAGAGCTTGAGTCCCTCATCATCGCCGCGATACTCGAATCCGTCAATCCAGACATGATGATAACCCGCCTTCAGAAGCGGCAACACTCCCGAACGGTCAACGAACGCCTCCCACCACTGCATCGTCCAGGTCCACGGACGCCCTTGAGCCGGCTCAACGCTCGGCTCGGTCACGCACGCGGTGTGTCCCTTGAAATTGAAATAGATCCTGCGATAACCGTACCACATGTCCCAGCCCGTGACCTGATATTTCGCCGCGATCTTCGCCTTGAGCGATTCACCCTTGCGGTCGCGGTCCATCTCGGCGTTGATGTTGCGGATTACCCGAATCTCCTCGGGATCGTACGGATGGAGCGAGGGACGAAAGAGATCGTGATACCACCTGGTCACCGGAAGATTCGGATCACGAAACTCGAACTGGCTCTTCCAGTCCGACTCATACGGCTCGTGCGTCTGATACTTGCCGTTGACGAAGCCCCAGCAAAGACAGCCGACATTCTCCTCGGCGAAGACAGGATAGCTCGTAATCACCTCGTCGTTGAGAATGCGCGCGAGCCATTCGGTATTGATCATCGGACGGCCGAAGCGCTTGCGCAGCGACTGAATGACCGACTTCTGCGTTCCGTAGTCGGAATAGCAGTGATAGCTGATGACGTCCGAAAGATCACCCGCCAGCTGCTCGACCTCGGTGGGCTTGATCTTGTTGGACCAGATATCCGCCGCGAGCGGTTGCTTCGGATCGATCTTCCATGCCAGCTCGAAAAGCTCGCGCATGTCTTTCTTTGTGATCTCACCGCGTCCGCGATTGCCCGGCTCGTTGACGAGATTCCAGAAAAGGATGCGATCGTCATTGCGATACTCGGTAAGCAGTTCCTCGCACATCTTGAAGAAAATAGGACGCAGCTCTGGATCATCGAGCGCCGTGTAGCCGATGCCCTTCAAACTACCGTGCTGCGAGGCCTTGCGTCCGCCATGATAGCCGACATCGTACTTCTGAGGTCCAACCTCGAGAATCTTCCACCACGCCTTGGGACGCGAACAGTCATTGCCCAGGACGGGAATGACCTTGATGCCGTTCTTATCGGCAATGGACACCATGCGCTCGAAGTTCTTCAGGAAATTCTCGCGCTCGCGATAATATACGAAAAGGCCCCACTCGGCGCCGATGATGACGCGGATCGTATTGAAGCCAACATCCCTGGCAAGCGCCAGCTCCTTCTCCACGACCTGGAAACGCTCTTCAGCACCGTAGCTCTGCCAGGTGTCGAAGTGATTCGCCGCGGTCGAAGGCATGAAGTTGCAGCCGCGAATCCACGCGTGATCGTTATACCACTTCCATGCCCGATCCTTGGACCACGGTTCGCTGCGCGCGGCAAAAAGCGGCAGCGCTAACGTCACCGCCGCCAATCCGAGAAACACGCTTCTTTTCATTCAAGATACCCCTTCGTAAATCTTATCGCAACAAGATGAAACCGCCGAGCTTGGGACGCTGAAGATAGATGCCCTTCTCTTCGGCGTTCTGCGGATTCGCATAGAGAATCGTGGCGCCGCGGAGCAATTCCGCCATTGCGTTATCTCCGAGAACCGTGTACTTGCCGTCCCCGAACTCGCCCTTCACCGCCGACTGGGATTCGGCAAGGCGCGTGATGCGGCTGATCTTAGTCACCGCCGAAGCATCAACCACGAGCGAGGCACCGTCCGTAATGCAAATCTCATTCATTGCCTTAAGCGTCCATCCCGGAACGCCATTCGCCGGCAGCGTGAGCTTCACCACCGACTCGGTGCGGTTGGAAAGGACGAGGTCATTGCACTTAAAGCTACCATTGCCGCTCATCGAAAGCATGCCCTTGCCATCGCCTCCGAGATAAACGTCATTGTAGATGTAATTGTACTCCGCACTGACCTTGCCGGCGGAGATCCTGAGCTCGCCTTCCGCCTCGCGCGTGCCGCTCTGGCAGCCGGAGTCGGTATAGTCGGAACGCACGCGGAGTCCTTTGACGTCGGTACCACCGATGTAAAGGCCATTATAGAAATAGACGGTCGCTTTGGCGCCGAAAACATTAAAGAGTCCCTTGCCCTTGCCGAAGCCGATGACCGCAGGATTTCTGTAGACAATCTCGCCCATAGTCCAGTGACCGCTGAAATGCGCATATTGCGAAGCATTGGGATGATCCGCGTCGCCAATATTCATTACACCGTAGGCGGAAGGTCCGACACCAACGAAGAAGAGTCCCGTGTCCTCGATATATCCGCCCTTGAGATTGTATTCGCCGTATACCGTGTTGCCCGCATAGAACCGAGCGCCATTGCCGACGACGAGACCGACGATCGAATTTGGAGAATAGCCTGGCATATAGCTGCAACCATTTACCTTGCCGCCGGTCTGATTGACAATGCCGGTCGAGACCGTACCGGAATTGGCGGCGATCATATCACACGTCGGATAGTTTCCGCAGCCGACATTGATGCCCAGGTTACTGAAGATGTATTTTCCCTGCTTTATGTTAAGTACGCCGTTTCCGAGTTTCCCCGCGGTGGCGGGACCGATGAAGCAGGAGGTCATTCCCGCGGCATAACCTGTCTTGACCACATTGATGGACGTTTCCTCCGTCGCCATCTCATAATCGAGAACGCCTACCGAGCCGGCCGGCAGGTTGTAGCCGATAAGCATACGCGACTCGTTGCCGCGCATCGTCCAGAACGAATAACCGCAGAAGGCCAGCCGACTCGTCTCGCCTTCAGCATCCGGAGTAACGTAGATATTGGCGAGCAACGAAGTATCCGAATAGACGCCGGCGCGATCTTTGAAAACAGCACTGCCAGTGCCAAAAGTCACTGCAGTGTTTGCATTCTCATTGGAGATAACGAACTTTGAATCGCCGGAAAACTCGATTTCGCCACCATGCTGAATCATCGTACCACCGGCAGAGTTCTGCCACCGAAGCTCCTTCGCATCCGCGCCCTCGCCGCCAAATGTAACCTTGCCACCCTTCACGACCTTGATGCCGCGGCTACCGTCCAATGTGAGATTCTTCTCCACCGACACGATCGCCGTGCAGGCGGCGGACCCGGTACCGATGGAAATGCTCTTGATCTGCGCGGCGGAATCGTCATTAATCGTCACGGTGTAATTCTCGTCCCCAATCGCATCAACATAGACGGCATCAAGCGCCGTCGGCACCCTATCGGCGTCCCATTTGGCGGCCTCATTCCAATTGCCGTTCTGAGCCGTCTTCCACTTCACCGGCTCCGCCACCGTCAGCGTACCATTGGCCGCAACCTTCGCAGGCGAAGCGTTGATAGTGATGGTATTGGGAAGCATCGCTTCAGTCGTGACTCCGCCAAGAACGACGGTCGTGTCATCCGGCACCACGAAGTCGACGATGACATCGGTGGTTGGTGTTTTCCAATTGGGTATCGTAGTCGTCACCCCGACAGGTACCTTGAGCTGGTTCTTGCCCGAAGCGAAGGAAATGGCAGTTACCTTCGCCGGAATCGCTGCCTGTTCGGACAAATCAAGGTATCCTTTGACTTGCAGCGTCACGTTCTGGCTATCGGGATCGAAAGTGCCCTTGAACTTGACGGGCGAGACGGACGTTCCGCCCATCTTAACCGTCGCACCGGTGCCATACGCGAGGATCCTGCCCGTGACCGTCAACGCACCCGAACCTTCGCTCAAGACGCCCGCCACGATATTGGCGGTATTGGTGATGATATAATCACGGTCACAGGTTTCGCCTATGCCTGTATAGACGAGTGTGCCGCTGCCGTAATAGAGAATGTCGCTACCGGTACCGATATTGGATTCCGTCTTGGCACAGTTCTTCGGCCCGAACTTCGCCGCCTTAACCGTAACTCCGCCCGAGAGCATCAGCGCCTGCGAGAAGTCATTGGACGAGCAAAGGACGAACGTACCCGCACCACCCAACCACGCGCAATTACGAATATAGGAAGAATCCGCACCGTACGGATGAAGCACCGCATCAAGAGTGACGGTAGCTCCAGCGTTTGCATTCACTCCGTATGTCGCACCGCGATCGGCATTAAGCAGAATATTGCCACCGCCGTCCACGATCGTCGAGGTCTTGAAGATAGTCGAACTACCTCTAAAGGCACCGCCGTCACGGGACAGCATGGAGCCGTAGCCGGACGGGATGGTGATACGTTGCGCATTGCCAAACTCCCAACCTTTTGGCTGCAGTTGTTTGTCCTTGAGCGTCACTTTGCCAAAGGTCTTCACATCAAACCACGAAGGCCCCCAGTCGCCAGTGGAGGTTCCATACCATTCAAAATCACCTACACCAGAAATGTAGACGTTGTTATTGCCATACTGAGATGAATCATTCACGTGTCCGTTCACATGCAAGGTGACATTCGCCGCATTAAGCTTCAGATACACATGGGCGGACACACTGCTGGTACGGGGGAAGTTGGCGATCGGACAGGTGACGTACTGATCGTTGACGACATCGGAGTCGATGGTGATGCCGCCGCCGTTCTCGAAATGGAAAGTATTATAATAGGAGCCGACCTTCCATGCCACGGGACCCTTGAAGGTGTACGAGGGCGCGCCACTGACGATGTGGATGAGATAGATGTTGGTAACCGAAAACGCCGCATCTTCGGAAGCGAGCTTTGTTAGCGTGATGTCGACATCGGTCGAATTGCCGTCCGCAATCGCGCCGAAAATACACTCGTCCTTGAGACAGTTGTTGAGGTTGTTTCCCGGGCATCGAGTCGCGGCCTTGTACTGAGATGACGCCGTATCCCAGATCTGCCAGTTGGCGGCATTGGTCCAGCTTGCGCTGGCCGCGCCAGTCCATTTGAATTTCTCACCCGCGCCCGCGACCACCGCCGCAAACGCAACCAAAGAAAAGATTATCGACCTCATGATTCGCGTATTTTGCCATATTCCATACCAAGAGTCAATACTGACCATGACTCATCAAGGCGTGTTATAACCCATCTGGGTCATCCATTCCCAAACTCGGTCCATCCAGGTGAAGGCTGGTGTGCCCGGCTGCGCCTTGAGCTGGAAGCCGTGGGGACGGTTCGCAAAGACGTGCAGCTCCGCCGGAATCTTCATCGTGCGCAGCTTGTGATACACCCTCACCGACCCCATCGGCGAATAAGAGTCATTGCCGCCGTGAAGAAGGCACATCGGCGGCGTCTTCGCGTCAAACTTGAATTCCGGCGCGAAGGAAATGGACAAATCGTTGCCGCCCAGCTTGTTGCCCGGATCGTCCATACCGTCTTCCAGCACATACGCCGGATAAATCGGTACCGCGAAATTGAAATGGCACGGCAGTTTGTCCAGTTCATCGACAGGAACGTAGGCCGGAGTCTGCGACGAGGTCGCAGCCATCAGCGTGAGGTGCCCCCCGGCGGAGAAACCGAGCACACCGATCTTCTCGGGATTGATCTTCCATTCCTTCGCGTGCGAGCGAATGACGCGCGCGGCGCGCTGCACGTCTTCCCACGCGAGCTGATGCTTGGGAAGGCCCTTGGGACGTGGCGAGCGATACATGAGCAACGCGGCGGACATACCCTTCGAGAGCAGGTAGTCACGGATCGGAAATCCCTCGTAATCCCAAGCGAGCCACTGATAGGCCCCACCCGGCAGGATCAGCATCATCGAATCGGTCCTGCGAATCCCCGGGAAATGCACTTGCATAAAAGGATCGCGTGCGCACTCAGCGAGATGCGGACGCTTGTCCTTCGGCCAGAGCTTATGAGTCTCGCACTCGCGCGCCACACCCGAAACGGCACAACTGGCCGCCAGCAACATCAATGTAAGTTTTGAAACCATATCTTCAACTTTCGATTGTCGTAAAACGTATGATATTATACCAAAATCACCGATAACGCATATTGTCATTCCGTTTCAACTTTCCCAGTCGACAGGCTTATCCCGGTTTTTTGAATGACGGCTGAAGAGCCTTGCCAGCCGTGTGTGTTTTTGTCAACGCGACGACCGATTCTCGGCGGCTCACT
>DCIL01000076.1:0-16405 GCA_002315875.1 Verrucomicrobia bacterium UBA1727
TGCGGCGGTGGAGATGAGTGCGGCGGTGGAGATGCGGGCATCGGACTTTCGATCGATGCGTTCGCAAGCCATGGCTATCGCCTCGTCGGTGCAACTTGATAAAGGAAAAAGGGAATGAAGGGAAAAGGGAATGAAGGGAAAAGGGAATGAAGGGAAAAGGGAATGAAGGGAAAAGGGAATGTAACCCTCGGGGACAGACCCTGCACGACCCTTGTAAATATTGGCTTTCGTGCGTGGAGCCGGGTTAGGGCCGGGCGTTTTGGGAAATCCGACCCTGGTGCAAGGGTTCTCACTTTTAGGCAAAACCGAGAGTCTTGAAACTTCGGGGAAAGACCCCGAATGATACACACGCTAAAATTCCGACACGTATTTGCAACTCTGCAAACACGTATCGGAATACGGAAAATCTAACCCTCCGCCATTCGTCACTCGTCACTCGTCACTCGTACTTCGTACTTCCCTCTATCCTCTGAATATGATATACTTCCAACCAAAGAATAGCGCATTGTAGCAACGAACGATGGTGAATCTGAACAGAAACCCAATGTTTTCAGGCCTCATGCGGGGTCTGTCCCCAAGGTTTTATGCGGGGTCTGTCCCCAAGGTTTTCTGCACGACCATGCAAATGAACAGACGCGAGTTCCTTCTGTCGGTTGGGGCGTTCGGCCTTGCGGGCAGCAAAGTGTTCGCTGAGGCCGTTGAGCTCGGTTATCCTGCCTATTGGGCGGCGCAGGTTGCGCGCGCGGCGGATAGCGTGAAGGCGAATGCAGCGGAATGTCCCTTTGGCTTCTGGTTCGTCACCGATCCGCATATGCCGAGCAACGCCCATCATTCCGGCGAAATTCTTGCAGCGCTCGGGCGCGCGACTTCGCTTAAGACCGTGCTTTGCGGCGGTGATATTCCCGAGGCGTTCGGCTCGCGTTTCCCGACGGACAAGGACTGCGTGGACAATTCGATTGCACTTTACCGCGAGAAGATTGTTTCCCCCATCGAGACGGCTGGACTTGATTTCCTTCCCGCCAAGGGCAATCACGATTTCACCGTGAAGCACGATCCGAAGACGAATTCAGGTTTTACCTATTCCGAGAAGGACGCCCGCGATGTGTTGATGAAGATCATGAGCGCGGCGAAGTTCGTCACCAACGCGGCGGATCCGACGGCTTGCTATTACTATGTTGACGATGAGCGGGCGCGCTTCCGCGTGATTGTCGCGGACACGACCGACCGCAATTCGAAGACCCGCACCTTCTGGGCGGTGGAAAGCGGTGTCGGCGATGTTCAGCTGAAGTGGCTGGCAGAGAATGCGATCTCCACGATTCCCGACAGATGGAATGCCGTGGTGATGAACCATATTCCAATCGCGCAGGTCGTGGGCGGCGCGGCGGAAGCGAAGCTATTTTCGTCCTTCCGTGGACTCCTCGAGGCGTACAATCACCGCGGCAGATGGTCCGGTGCCGGCACTTCGCTTGACTTCTCGAAGGCGGCGGGGCGCATCGTGATGAACCTTACGGGACACGAGCATGCCGAGCGCATGACTTACTTCAACGGACTTCTCCACCTCACCGAACCGTGCGACGCGGCGTACGGAGATTACATCGTAGGTTCGGTGCCGTGGTGCGAGAATCTGCCGCGCAAGAAGTCCGGCAGTCCATTCGAACACACTTTCGACGCGTTTCAGTTCGACTTTAAGCGCAATGTCATAAGGGTGACGCGCGTTGGTGGCGGGGCGGACCGCGTCATCCATCTTGAGCCGATTGTGATGAAGAAGGGCGAGGGACGCCAAATCGTGCCGCAGTTCGTGAAGGGTGCGGACTTCTTCGGCGCTTATGATGGCGAGCGCTGCGGTTTCCGAGTAAACCCAAAGAACAAGTACACCTACTTTACTGAATATTTCAATGAGCATCTCAAGACAGGCGCGAAGGGCGCACTGCTGGCGTTGTCCCCAGGCGAGGGCATCGCGCTCGCGCGCAATGCTGGCGGCGAAAAAGAGCTTTGGCCGGTCAAGATAGTTTAAGCGTAATAAACCTCCGGGGACAGACCCTGCACGACCCTTGAAAATATTGGCTTTCGTGCGCGCTGCCAGGGGTGTCGCCTTCGCAAGGCGTTTGCGAAAAATCTGGTGGCTGTGGTGCTTGTGCAGGCAATTTGTAAAGTGTATAATACTGTCACGGCTTAAGGATGAAAATTGTATGAAACGTTTGATTGCATGTGTTGTCTTTAATTCCTTGTTGTTCACTACGCTGGCGGCGGTGAATCCGGCGATTGACCGGTTGACGGAGCTGCCGTCCGACTTGTCCGAATGGCGCAGTGTCGGTCCCGGCGGCGGCGGATGGATTCAGTCCATCAAGTGGAGCTCTCACTTCAAGGATCGACTTTATCTCGGCTGCGATGTCGGCGGTTTTTACTGGACGGACGATTTCGGCAAGACCTGGACGATGAGCAACAACGGCCTTACCTGTCTCTACATTCAGGACATCGTCGAGCATCCGACGAATCCCGACATCATCCTCCTATCGACACCGGGCGGCATCATGAAGAGCGTGGACCGCGGGCGCAACTGGGTGGAGAAACGCAAGGGACTTCCGCCGATCAATCTTCATGCCTTCCCGGTTTCGATCTCGAAGATCGTGTTTCGTCCCGGCGCCCCCGACACCCTCTACGCTATCGTCGGACAGCCGCGAATGCTCAAGAAGGGGAATTGCGGCACCATCTACCGGTCCCGCGACTGCGGCGAGAGTTGGGAGTCGATCGTGAAGTCGGGACTCCCCAAGAATCTCAACATCTTCGATATCTCCATCAATCACGATAAGCCCGATGAGATGCTGATCTGTTCGCCGATCGGCGTCTTCGTCTCAAATGACGGCGGTGAGAACTGGAAGCCGTCCAACGAGGGACTTCCAGCGCACCTCCGCACGCTTCATCTTGCGCGCGCGAAGACCGATTCGCAGACCGTCTATGTGACGCTCCGTCAGAAGGGCGGCGAGAAGGTGTGGTCTGCAGGTGTCTATGTCAGTCATGACGGCGGACGCAGCTGGAGCGCGCGCAATAACGGACTTCCCCAGCACGCGGGGCGTCCCGAAGCTGGTGACAACCTCAGTTCCTGGACGAAGCGTCTTTGCGTTTCCGCCAAGGATCCTAATCGCGTTTTCACCGGTGGCGCGAGTTGGGTGAACACCGGGGTGTTTTCCACCTCGGACGGCGGTGCCAATTGGAAGCAGTGCTGCAAAAAGGGATTCGATCGCGGCTGGATCACCTTCTGGGGACCGGTGGCGGACTGCCTGACGGAGTCCGAACTCGATCCCGACCGCATTGCCTTCGGCACTTCGGGAATGGTCTACATCTCCATGAACGGCGGCGAGAGTTGGAAGCAGGCGTATTCCACCGAACTTGAAGACGGACGCATCCGCGGCACGGGACTCGAGGTCACCTGTCTTCACAGCATCACGCCTTCGCGGCATCAGCGCGGCAAGTTCTTTCTCGGCTACTACGACATCGGCCTTATGATTACCGAGGACGACGGACGGACGATGCGCAGGTGTCTCAAGGGCATTCCGGGCAAGTATGATAATTCCTGCTTTACCGTTACCGAGGCGCCGGACAATCCCAACCTCGTCTGGGGTTCGTTCGGCAGCTGGGGCACGGACAGCGGTATCATCGCGAAGTCGACGGACGGCGGCAGGACTTGGACGAGCTGCACCAATACGCCGGGCGCTCACTTTGACGCCGCCACGCGGAAGATCGCGGTCTTCGGATCGAATGGGAATTACCGGCTCCTTTACGGAAGCAAGCACGGACTTGTCATGTCCAAGGACGGTGGCGAGAGCTTCGAGCTCGTGTCCACCAATGTCTTTCCGAAGGCGAATCTCGTAAATAAGATCGCGGTTGAGGGCGACCGCATCTATGCGGCAACTCGTGCGACGGCGACGGAGGGCTGTCAGGTTTATCTCAGGGAGAAGGGCGAGAAGGAATGGAGGAATCTCACCAAGAAACTCGATCTCGGCACCATTCAAGGCATTGACGTCAAGGGAAATACGGTGCTGGTGGCGTGCCGTCAGCACTACATCCATAAGCTCGGCAAGCGTTTCCATGGCGGGGCGTTCGTCTCGTTGGACGGCGGCAAGTCGTGGAAGCATGTGGTAAAGGATCACTATACGGTCGCGCCGCATGTTTCCGAGTCCGGACTCTACGTCGGTCTTGGCGATGCGCCGTATCACGATCACTGCATGGGTGGCGGCACGCTGCGCTCGACCGACAATGGAGTTACCTGGCGTCGCCTTGAAGGTAAGGGGCTTGCAAGTACGCTTACGAGCGTGATCGCGACAGATCCCTTCGCGCCCAACCGCATCTGGGTCGGTACCGGCGGCAATTCCGTTTTCGTTTCCGAAGTAAAGTAAGGAAGTAATTTATGGATAAGACGATTTTCTTAGGTGCGTTGGGAGTGGTGGTATTTTCCTTTCCTGCAATTGCGGACACCAATTCGGTTCTTGCGCCGGCGGACGAACTTTCGAAAAGCAAGGTCTCTACCGCGATTCCAGAAGCTCCGAAAGCATATCGCCGTCCGGCGGACTGGAAGCCCACCGCACCGTATCCGAAGACGCTCACTGAAATCTCGCGTGATTATTCCGCCGCCACGATGTTGCGTGCGCAGCGTCAGATGAAGAAGGTTAACGCCGTCAATCGGGCGGGACGCTACTCGGCCACTGGTGCAGGCATGGACAAGCATAAGTGTCCCGAATGGTTCATCGACGCCAAGCTCGGCATGTTCGTGGACTGGGGCCTTTATTCCATTGCAGCGTATTCGCCTTACAAGAAGGGGGCGCGTCTCTATCCGGATTGGTACGAATACAAGTCGCGTCCCGAATACACCGCCGGCGACAGCGCGGCGGAATATCATAAGAAGAACTGGGGCGAGGATTTCAAGCCCGATCATTTCATCGGACTTTTTCGCGGCGACAAGTTCGATGCTGCGAAGATGATGAAGACCTTCCGCAGGTGTGGCGCGAAGTACGTCGTGCCGTTTCTCAAGCATCATTCCGGATTCTGCCTTTGGGATTCGTCTTATACCTTCAGGGATACGGTGGATAGTCCCGCGAAGCGCGACTTCGCCCGCGAGATGTGCGATGCGGCGCGGGCCGAGGGACTCAAGTTCGGCATCTACACTTCGCAGGCGGACGAATGGGAGTATCCGATTCTGCAGGCGGACGGCTCGATCGAGATGAAGCACTGGGGCGGTAAGATGTCCCCGCTCACGCCCGATATGGAGACGAAGGCGTCCGGCAAGATCGCCGTTCGTGATTTTGTCTATGACTATATCGTGCCGCAGACGACCGAGTTTATCGACAAGTACGATCCCGATCTTCTCTGGTACGATGCGGACTGGGCAACGCGGGCGACGGAAAACGGATCGTACGATATCACCGCCTATCTTTACAATCGGGCGGAGGGACGCAAGGAGGTCTGTTGCAATGACCGATACGGCAAGCTCGATCCCGCGGTGGAGGCGGCGTTTCGGCGCAAGGGAATCAAGACGATCGGATGTCGGACGGTCCGCGGCGATTTCTTCACGGACGAGTGGGGGGATACGGCCGAGAACATCGATCCTAAGAAGTGGCATCCGTGGGAATCGTGTTCGGGCATTTCCCGTGCTTACGGCAACCATTGGATGGAAGAGCTTGATCCTTCGATGGTGATGTCGGATAAGGAGTTCATCTGTCATTTCACCACCATCGTCGCCCGCGGCGGCAATCTGCTTCTGCTTGTCAACCTTGATGCGCAAGGAGCGATTCCGAAGGTGCAGGAAGAGCGTCTCCTTTCGATCGGCAGCTGGCTCGAGAAGAACGGTGAGGCCATCTACGGAACGCGCATCATCGCCCCGTATTCAACGCCTGCGATTGACTACACGCGCTCGAAGGACGGCAAGTCGGTCTACGCGATCGTCAAGAAGCCGTCCCGTCAGCTTAAACTCGAGTGCGAGCTACCCAAGGACTCAACGATTCGGCTGCTCGGTTCGTCCGACTCGCTCCCTTGTCGCCGCGAGGCCAATCGCGTCATCGTCGAACTTCCCGAGGAGCTCGTTTCCTCGTCGCTGCCTTTTGTCCTCGTCTGTAAATTATGATATAATACGTCCGTTTTGATTTTAGGCCAATGATGAGATAATCGATATGAAAAGAATTCTTACCGCATTTGCGGGCTTCTTTGTGTTTTCATATTGCGCGGTTGCCGCGGATGGTGCGGGGCGCACGATAAGGTCGTATTCGTATATTTGGGGACCAATCGACTGGTCTCAACCGAGGATGTTTTCTCCCTCGGTCATTCCCGGTGCTAACGACACCTATGACAACTCCATGTCGGGCGACACGGGCATTAATCTTGCTAAAGCGAGCAATCCGTGTCTGAACCGCCTGGTCGTGATCTACGGTGGTGGATCGTGTACTCGAGACATCATTGGAGGGTCAATGAAGTTTTGCGGAAATGCGGAAATCGTGTATTGGCCAAGAGAGGATTTTAGATACATGGGCTTCACTCATCCGATTATCGGTGAGGGCTCGAATACACTCTTGCTGAATTTGAATGGACATTATGTGTCCGACGGTTCTTATACCGCGAGAAATGTCCAGGGTTTGAAGTTCAATGGTGCGTTCTCCGGTTTCTCCTGGGTAAGGCAGTTAGGCGGAAAAGCACATTTTACGAATGATACTGCCAAGGTCGGCGTGGACGGCGGCGAGTATCGGCTTAATTGCGGTAACCTGTACCTGCCGGCGGCGGGCACTCATACGATTGATAAATTGACGCTCGAGGGTTCGATGAATAACCTCTATGTCTATTCGGGCGAAACACTCACCATCAAGAATCTCGATTCGGTCTGCGGTGCGACTTTGCGAATCAATCCCGAAGGCGGCGCCTCAGCGCTTGGTGATACGATCAAGATCTTTGTCGAAGGTCGCACCCAGGGGAGTGTGGACGGACGACTGATGTTCCGCGTTGATAATACTTCGAATACTCCTAACCTCTTTCTCAAGTACGACACGACCAAGGGGCTCGTCGTGATGGATTCGTCCGATTACGAGACGTTCGACCCTGACGACGAGAAGATCAACTACGGCGTCATCTCCAACAACGGACCCCTGGTGATTTCCAAGAACATCACCGCCAAGGGCATCATCATCACCGGAGTGGAATGCACCGGCACTACGGCATCCGCGCTCACCGTCAATAAGGATGTTACGCTTACTCTTAATGGCGGAGGTGCTCCTGGTTTCGTTTATCTATTCGATCCTTCGGCCCCGGGAATTACAGTTAAGAAGAACCTAAAGATTGATGGAGCGGGTACGATTGCTGCGGGCGATAATACCGCGATGTTCTGGACGGATCTTGCCCGCGATGACTCTTGGCAAGGACGCAAATGGACTACGGTGACTGCCAAGGTGACTGGCAATAACGGCGTTTGTTTTGCCGACTATGTTCGCGCCAACGGTACCTCCTATCAAACCGGCATTGAGCTATCCTCAAGTGTCTATGGGTATACTGGGGCTACGCGCTTTTCGGGCGTTTGCCTGCGGGCGAGCAATGTGCCTGCGGACATGCCGGAGGAGGCGTATGTAGAATCAGCCGGCGCCAACGTGGCGAGTGTGCTCTGTGGCGGAATCAGCAACAAGGTTCGCACGAAGTTCCATTTTAGTGGACCGGGGACCGGGGATTGCGGCGTTATCAACCAGTGCGGCAATGGTTTTTCCTCGTATGGTTCCATAGAGTTAATCGGCACGACTAAGATCAACCGCGACAACGATGGCAATGTCTTGTGCTTCAGGGATCCGATTACTGGACCAGGTGCATTTTATCTCGGCAAATTCAAGACCGAATTTTATGCGGATAATACCTTCACGGGAGATCTTCTTTGGGAGAAGTCATCGAACATTTCCGGTTGTTTCATAAGCGCCTACGGCAAGGGAAACTTCGGAGCCGGCGATACTACGATCATTCTAAATGCGAGCGGTGTTCCCTATCGTCCGCTTTGCTATACCAACACCTGCGAGGCCGTTTTTCGCGGCAACCTTTACAGCGACGGCTGGCCGTTCGCGCCAGGATACACGAGCGCGATGGGCACGAGCTATTCGAGCGCCACCTTCCTGAAGACCGCCAGATTCTCAGCGCTCGTTCTGCCGCGTGAGATTCGCCTGAAGACCGGTGGCGAGCTAGTGTTCGGCGCCTACACCAACACTTCGCCCAACTCGCTCGTCTATTTCGGGGCGACCAACGATTGCGGTCGCATCGTCGCGGGTGGCGCGGACGATGAGACGATGAGTCCTCTCTTTATTGACAGCACCGCGTGTCCGCTCTCCTTCGAGAAGCGTGGCAGCGGAACCCTCACGCTCAACAATGCCGACTATCGCGGCGAAACCGTGGTGAAGGCAGGCACTCTCAAGTTTACCAAGATTTCTGACATCTTCAGCTCGCCGCACATCTCCTATCATCTTGATGCGAAGAAGAATGTCGTCACTGATGGCAACGGCAATGTAACTTCGTGGACGAGCTGTGGAGCGGACGGAACCGTCTTTTCGTCCGCGTCGTCCTGGCAGGCGAACAGCGTGCTGCCGGTGCTCACCTCCGAGGAGGTTCAAGGCACTAAACTCGTCCGTTACAACGGCACGAAGTGGCAGCGTCTCATCGGCAATAGTGAGACCGGGCACCGCACGGTCTTCATGGTGGTCAGGTTTGATAAGGACGCAAATAAGGTCCATAATTTCGGCATTCTTGGGAAACCGGGCAACGATTTTGGCATTCGAGGAGTGCCCGGTGGAATTTCCGGTAGTATCGGTGGTGCATGTATTGCCAGCGCGCATCCGCGCAAGGACGGCGTTCAGCTATCAGGGGACGCCGATCTTAACGACGGCAATCTCCATTTGATTACCATCTACCGTGATGTTGAGAACGACGGAGCTGGAATCTTCAAACCGGTTCTCGGAAGTTATCAGTCTTGGGAGGGCTATTACCTCAGCGGCGATTTCGCCGAGGTGGTGGTGTTCGGCACTCCGCTTTCGGTCGATGATCGCAATGCGGTCGAGAAGGCGCTGGCGGAGAAGTGGGGGATAACGATTCCCGAGACTCCCGCGCCGGTCGAGCTGACGAGTTTCACCGGCGGCGGTGCGATGGATGTCCGTGAAGGTGCGGTGATGAATCTCAACGGCACGTATTGCGAAGTGTCCGATCTTCATGGCTTTGGTACGATCACCACGCCGGCGGGCAAGGCGGCGACGCTGGTGGTGAAGGGTACCAATGACTTCTGCGGTACGGTGACGGGTCCCGTTACCGTGAAGATCGACAGTGCCTGCGACAGTGGTATTTCGCGGACGATTTACCGCGATGGCGCCTCGCTCGCGCTTTCGGGCGGTGCGGAACTTGCGATCGCTCCGAAGTGGAGCGGCACCATCACCAACGGGGTCGTACTGCATGTGGACGCTTCGGCGACTGATGCGGTCGAGTATGATCCCGATACGCTGGTGATTTCGAAGTGGAATCGCTTCAACGGCGAAGGATGCATGGATCTTGTACCTCCGACCGCCGGATCCGGATGTAGCGTGTATCCGCCGAAGTATTTGGCGGAGGGAATGAATGGCAAGCCAGCGGTTCACATCGATCATTATGCGGATGCCGAGAAGAAGTCCGACCGCGGATCGGGACTTCAGGGAACCGCCGGTGCTAAGGTTAGAACTATTTTTATCGTCGGCAAGCCGGACGGCACTGGCGGCGGAAACTGCATGTTCGGACTTAAGAGCAATGATCTTGGATGCCGGATGAATAACTTCTGGGATAATACGACCGTCGATATTCCGCTCCGCGGTGCGATGATTCGAGTCTATACCGCGGCAAATGGATGGAAGGACTATTCCGCTCCGCTCAGTGGAAGCCCGAATATGGCCGCGCTTCCTCAGTTTGTACTTGCGGTGGACATCCAGGACTGGCACGTGATGTACTCCAATTACATCGACGTATCCAAGCGAGTGTTCCTCGGGGGATATTTCAATCCAGCGCACAACGCCTGCTATTCGGAGATCATTGTCTACGACCGTCTGCTTAATGAGCGCGAATTCGCTGAGGTGGGTTCGTATCTCGTCAACAAGTGGTTCGGCGAGAGCGTCAAGGAAACCGAGTCGGTGTTCGACGGTACGGAAGGGGCGTTTTCGTGGTCCGCCGCGGGAGCGAAGCTGAAGGTGAACGGCGGCTTGCAGCTTGCCGTGGACAAGACGATTTCCATCGATGTGAAAGGTGCGACAACTGTGACCCCGCTTGTGATCGACGGCTCGCTCTATCTCGGTTCGCCCGTTACGCTTGAATATTTGAATTACACGAATCTTCCGCTCCGTTACGAGGGAACGGGACTTGAGGTCACCGGCGAGGTTTCGGGCGACTTCACCGTCGAGCCGGTGGCGACGCGGTTCGCGACCCGCCGCGACGGCAACAGCTGGAAGATCAGTCATCCCGGCATCGGAGGTGTGATTCTGATAAGATAAAGGTAAGTAATCAAATGAGTGAAGGATGCAGTCATGATTGCTCGAATTGTTCGAGCAAGTGTTCGGATAGGAAAGAAGCGAACAATTTCGCCGCGCCGATGAACGCGGCTTCGAAGATTCACAGGGTAATCGCGGTTTTGAGCGGCAAAGGCGGCGTAGGCAAGAGCTTCGTCACGACGATGCTGGCGGTGTCCGCGGCAAAAGCGGGACTCAAGGTCGGCATTCTCGATGCGGATATCACCGGGCCTTCGATTCCAAAGGCGTTCGGACTTGGAGGGTGCAGTTACAAGTCCGACGAGGGTATCGAGCCGACGGTCACCAATTCCGGAATTCGCGTCATCTCGCTTAATATGCTCGTCGAAGATCCGTCCGATCCAGTGGTCTGGAGAGGTCCGGTCATCGCCGGATGCGTCAAGCAGTTCTGGAGTGATGTCCATTGGGGCGAGCTGGACGTCATGTTCGTCGACATGCCGCCGGGCACGGGCGACGTGCCGCTGACGGTCTATCAGTCGCTCCCGGTGGATGGAGTTGTCGTGGTGATGACGCCGCAGGAGCTGGTGGAGATGATCGTCGAGAAGTCGGTGAAGATGGCCGGCATGATGAACAAGAAGATTCTCGGACTCGTGGAGAACATGAGCTACTTGAAGTGTCCCGACTGCGGCAAGCAGATTTCCGTCTTCGGCGAATCGAAGGTCGAAGAGCTTGCGAAGAAGTTTGCGATTCCCGCGACGGTGCGTCTGCCGGTCGATCCGGCGCTTTCCGCGGCAATCGACGTCGGCGCGGCGGAGACGATCGAGCTTGCCGAGTTCGATGAGTTCGCCGGAAAGGTGGTGGCGTAATGGATATTCCGGAAATTCTCAGGTCCGCTTTTCCGCCGCGTCCGGCGGACTCGAGCAAGTACAGTGTCGGCACGGTCGCGATCGTCGGCGGCAGCGGGCGGTATCTGCACGCGCCGGTGATGGCGGCGCTCGGTGCGCGCGCGGCGGGTGCGGGACTCATCCAGCTCGTCGTACCGGACGCTTCGCGCATCGCGGCCGGTGCGCTGGTGCCGGAGGCGACCTTCACGAAGTTGTCCGCTACCTGCGTACCGCCGCGCTCCGACGTTTCGGTGGTCGGCATGGGTTTAGGGATTTCGGTGACGACCGAGGCGCTCGTCTCGCGTCTCTTGTCGGGACGGTGCGGACGTTTCGTCCTTGATGCCGATGCGCTTGCGATTCTCGCTTCGTGGTACGGGCGGACGGACGGATATGATCCGGCCAAGGGACAGGAACTTATCCTTACTCCGCACGAAGGGGAGGCGGCGAAGCTTCTGGGCTGGTCGCGTGAGGATGTCGAGCGTGATCGGCTCGCCACGGCGCGCGAGATCGTGGATCGTTACGGGGCGACGGTGGTCTTGAAGGGACGTCACACGCTCGTCGTGTCGTCCGACGGTTCCCGCGTCTACGAAAACCAGACCGGCAATCCGTATATGGCGCTTGGCGGCATGGGCGACGTATTGGCTGGTGTGATCGGGGCGAGGTGGGCGTATTTGCGAGGCGATGCGTTCCTCGCTGCGGCGTCCGGCACGTGGCTTCATTCCGCCGCGTCGGACGAGGTTATCGCCGGGGGCCTCGATCCTTCGATCGTGAACACCGCGGCGAAGGTCGGCTCGCTCCGTGTCCGATGTGAGATGCTCCCTTGCATATAATCCATCAAAATAGTATAATGCGTTCACTATGAGATTTGAGTGTTTTGTCGCATCGTTGACGGCAGCGTTGCTGTCGTTGTCCGCTCTTGCCGAGGACGCGGCTCCCGCGGCCGCTGCCGAAGAGCCGAAGGAGAACGCCGAGCTTGAGGCGGAAATCAGCTATGTCGAGGCCCTCGTCAATTACGGCTATCCCGACATTGCCGGTCCCGTGATCGAGGCGACGAAGAAGAAATGGCCCGAATCCGAGGCGCGTTTCTTCGCCATTGAAATCCGCGGCATGCTCGCGCTCGGCAAGTTCGAGGATGCCGAGAAGAAGATCGCCTCGCTTCCCGACCGCAAGTCGACGAAGTACTGGGCGGCGCGTCTCGAGGTCGCCAACAACTACTTCGGCCGCGGCATGAAGCCGGAGTGCATGAAGATCTATGATGATTTCTTCAAGGCCTTTCCGAATCCGCCGAAGGACATCCGCAAGTTCTACAACGAAGCGTGCTATTCCTACGGTCAGCTTCTGGTCGGCGACAAGCAGTACGCGAAGGCGGTCGCCCGTTACGAGTCGCTTTTGAAGCAGTTGCAGGCGGGGTCCGACGAGTGGTGCAATCTCGCGTGCGAGGCGGTCGACATCTATCTCAAGCTCATTGACGAGTCCGCGGGCAACGCCAAGCTCAAGAAGCAGTTCGACGGTTACGTCAAGGCGGGCGGCAAGATCGTTGACGCGCTCCTTTGGCAGCAGGACAAGCCGGTCTACTTCGGCCGTGCGGTTTCGATGAAGGCCCATCTCGAGCAGATGGCCGGCTCGATTGACAAGGCGACGGCGATCATCGACGAGTACAAGCCCCAACTCGAGGAAATCCACGAGCAGATCGTGCAGTTCGATCCCGAAGGCAAGCAGGGGCTTCTGAAGCAGTCCCCGCTTCCCGAGTGCATGTACCTGCAGGCGAAGATTCTTTGGGACGAGGCGAAGAAAGAGTCCGTGAAGAAGCCGAAGCGCGATGATGAGAAGATCAAGGGCTACATGTTCGGTCCGAAGGGGGCTGGCAACAAGCGTCAGGTAGCGAAGGGCGCCTTCGCTATGGCGCAGAACGTCTTCCTCCGCTACGAGACGTCCAGCTGGGCGCCTGCCGCGGGCGAGCTTGCCGAGGAGATTCGTGCGTTCGCCGAGAAGGAGTACAAGGCCAAGATCAAGACGAAGATCACCGCCGAGCAGATCGCGAAGGTCAGGGCGGCGCAGTTCCGCGAGGCGAACGAGAAGTTCGTGGCCGGCAAGTACGAAGAGGCGATCGCCGCCTATCTTACGGTGCTCGGCAAGTATCCGGAGATCAAGGAATCGGTGCCTGCGGTCGAGAATGTCGCCTCCGCCTATCTCGATCTTATTCTCGAGACCAAGGATGAGAAGAAGAAAGAGGAATACCGTCTCAATGCCGACGCGGTCGAGGGTTATCTCGCCGAGCGCTTCGCCGGCAATCCGAACAAGCTCTTGATGACCGAAGCTGGCAACGCGGCGATTCGTCTCGCGGCGAAGGAGGCGCAGTACAAGAATCTCGATCGGGCCGATCGCATCTACGTCGATTTCCTCGTCAATTATCAGCGTCACAGCAATGCGGCGACGCTGGCGGCGGGCAAGGCGATGGAGCTGCAGAAGGCGGGCGCCTATGCCGACGCCATCCGTTACTGGAACATCCTCGCCGAGCATTACACCAATTCCACCTTCTACGCTTCGGCGCTGGCGCAGCTCTCGTTCTGCCACGGCAAGCTCGGCGACAAGGAGAAGGAGATCGAGTACATCACGGCCTATCTGCCGATCGAGACGGTGAAGATCCGCAAGCTGCAGGCGCAGTTCCAGCTCGCGCAGATGTATCAGAAGGACGGCATGACCATCATCGGCGAGGCCGAGACCAATGCGACGCCCGAGGCCGTCGAGGCCCAGGAGAAGCACGGCACGGCTCAGATCATCCGCGCCGTCAAGAATTTCCGTGGGTTCATCGGTGAGGCGGATGCGGCGCTCAAAGATCCGTCCACGACCGAAGAGGACAAGAGCAAGTATCAGATGCTCCGCGAGGCGGCGATGTTCATGAACGGCGAGTGCTGGAGCCGTATGAATCGTCCCGAAAAGAACCTCAAGCTCTACCGCGAGCGTGCGGCGAAGGCGTATGAGGAGTATGTCGCCGCGTATCCGAGCGGCAAGTATGCGAAGACGGGTTACGTCAAGCTCGGCACGATCTACACGGCGCTCGGCGACATGCCCAAGTCGAAGGACGCGCTCGACCGTCTCTCGCAGAAGTATCCAGATTCGGACGAGGCGAAGAACGCCAAGCCGCGTCTGGCGAAGAGCTTGATCGAGATGGGGCTCAAGAAGGAAGGTGCCGAGATCTACGGCGAGATGCTGCGTACCGACGGCGCGTATACGGCGGGTCAGTTCGTGAACGCGGGCGAGGCGCTCATCGAGGCGAAGAGCTGGGATCTCGCCGGTCAGGCCTTCGACAAGGCGATTCGCATGGCGAGCACCAATTCGGCGCTGACGGTCGCGAAGGCGCGTCTCGGAATTGCGAAGAGCGCGTGGAAGCAGGGGTCGCTCGCGGAGGCGCGCGAGTCGCTTGACCTCTTCCTGGCCGATCAGAAGATGTCGAAGATGACGATTGCCGCCGACGCACACTTCATGCTGGTGCAGATCGCGTCCGAACAGGGCCGCACCGAGAAGGATGCGACGATGCGCGGCAAGTGCTTCGGCGCGGCGATCGGCTCTTTGAAGAAGGTGCGTCAGTACTGGAGCAAGAAGCCGCAGTGGGAGCAGGATACGCTCGATCTCATGTCGGGCGACGTGCTGGTCGACCGCATGAAGGCCGAGGAGGCGATGGGGCTCAAGGAGGAGGCGAAGGAGACGTGCGGGCGCGCGGCTTCGACCTTCCAGGTGTTCCTGCAGGCGCACGGAGCCGACGAGCAGCATCCGATCGAAAAGATGTCCGACGGCGAGAAGGCGAACCTCGAACGCGCGTATGCGACGTTGGTGCCGCTCTTCTCCAAGCTCGGTGCGGAACAGGCCGAGCGCGTGATGAAGTTCGGTCAGCAGTATCTCGATCTCTTCCCGAACGGCAAGGCGCGAACGGAGATCGGCAACTGCATGAATCAGGCGAAGGCCGATCTGCCGGCGGCGAAGAAGTGATTTTTAACGTTTAACGGTTTTTAAGAAAGGTCTGACAGAATGAGGAAACTGATGGTTGGAACTGCCGCGGTGCTTGCCGCGATGGAACTTATGGCGATCAACGGCACGGTCAACACCGAGAACGAGTCGTTCTCCGGTGATGTGAAGTGGCATGCGCGTGACAAGAAGTACATCATCGAGAAGGGCAAGATCACGAAGGAATATGCGCTTGCCGACGTGATCTCGCTCGACATCCCCAAGCCCCAGGGCTACGATGTCGCGGTCGGCAAGGTCGAGCAGGGCCAGGGGTCCTCGGCGATCGGAATCCTAGCCAAGATCGTGGCGGACTACAAGATGCTTTACTGGGATAAGCCGGCGGGCCGCTATCTGGCGATGGCCTATCTCAGCACGGGCAATGCCCAGAAGGCGCTGGAGTCCTGTGAGACGATCATTTCGGGCGACAAGAGCGCGGCGTATTCCGGCGACCTTGCCTTCGCCTACTGGCAGGCGCTTCTCAAGCTCGGCAAGAACGAGCAGCTCGAGCGGCTCGTCAAGAAGGCCGCCACGAGCGGCAACCGCCAGTCGTCCGCCGCGGCGCTGGTGATGCGCGGCGACATCATCGTCTCGACGGCGAACGATGCGCCGGACAAGCTGCGCGAGGCGCTGCGTGACGGATATCTTCGCGTGGTGCTGATGTATCAGGACGCCGAGTGCGTGCGCGAGCGTGCCGATGCGATGGTCAAGGCGGCGACGTGTTTCGACAAGCTCGGGCAGTCCGCGCGTGCCGAAAACCTTCGCGCTCAGGCGAAGGCGTTGTAAGCGAGAACGGGAATTTTCAGAACGATCACAAAATAATCTAACCTCACAAGGAAACAAAGAAAATGATGAAACTCAGGAAAACGATGCTCGCGGCTACGATTCTCGTCGGAACGGCCGTGGCTCCCATGGCGGCCCTCCAGTCCTTCGGACAGGAACTTACCGATGCGAACGGCAACAAGGTCGAGTCCAATACCGCGACCAAGAAGGACTCCGGCGGCGGCTTCTACGATATCGTGTTCGGTTCGGGCATCGTCG
>DCIL01000076.1:16418-16812 GCA_002315875.1 Verrucomicrobia bacterium UBA1727
GCATGCTCCTGTGGTTCGCGCTCTTTGGCGATGGCGCGCTTGCTATCTATTTCGCGATTGACTCGTCGATTCTCATCAAGCCCGATAAGCTGATGCCGAAGAAGCTTATGGACGGCGTGCAGGGTGCGATGGCCGAGGGCGATGTCGTCAAGGCGATGGAAATCTGCCAGCAGAATCCGTCCGCCATGTCCAACATCGTCATGGCCGCCTTCCAGCACATCGAAGAGGGCTTTGAGGCGATTCAGGAAGCGGTGACCGCGGCGTCCGATCTCGAACAGGAGAAGATCCAGCAGCGCTTGAACTGGATTTCGGTCTGCGGCAACCTCGGTCCTTCGCTCGGCCTTCTCGGTACGGTGCAAGGCATGATCTTGACGTTCCAGGCGCTCGCTTCCGG
>DCIL01000076.1:16954-17154 GCA_002315875.1 Verrucomicrobia bacterium UBA1727
AACCGCCTCATCCTCAAGATGACCGCGATGACCATGGAGATTCTGAACGGCCTTCGCAACGTCGCGGTCGATCCGGGCGCTGAGGGTGAAGTCGTCGAAGAAATGCCGGCTTGAGACTGATCAGGGTTTAAGGTTTAAGATTCAATGGCTCGCAAATCTCAAGAGAATCCAGCCCTTGACATGACGCCGATGATCGACGT
>DCIL01000049.1:0-407 GCA_002315875.1 Verrucomicrobia bacterium UBA1727
TGGCATCGAGATGATGGCGAAGATCATGACGGCCTTAGGTGTGAGTGTTGATACGGCTCCGATCATCATTGAACCACCGGTGCCGAAGGCGAAGATATACGTGGTGTTGGGAGGCCTCGCGCTCAAGAAGTTTCTGCCGGGGAAGACCGGTGGGCCCGGAGAGTGGATCAAGACGCCGGCGGGACGCGATGCGGTCGTTACCTATTCGCCAGAATACATCCTGCGATTTAAGACAGTCACTCCTGCGGTCCAGAAGATCAAGGAGGACATGTGGAGGAGTTTGAAAGCAGCAAAACAAAGGAGCGAACTATGAAGAAAATGATGATGACGGTGGCGGCGGTGTCCGCTTTTGGATCGGCCTTGGCCGGTGTTTACGGAGACATTCCCGATGCGAAGCACGCCTGGGC
>DCIL01000049.1:489-11335 GCA_002315875.1 Verrucomicrobia bacterium UBA1727
CCGTCCGATGCGATCGTCCTCTTCGACGGCACGGCGGAATCGCTCGCGAAGAACTGGTGCGACTCGAAGGGCGGCGCCACGCTCTGGAAACTCGGCACCGAAGGCGACTTCTATTGCGTGCCCGGATGGAAGAACGGCGGCAGCATCGTCTCCCGCGAGAAGTTCGGCGACTGCCAGCTCCATCTCGAGTTCCGCCACGATACCGATGTCGGCAAGGGCAATCCCGGCGCGCAGATGCGCGGCAATTCCGGCGTCTTCCTGATGGGCAACTACGAAATCCAGGTGCTTGAGTCGTACTTCACTTCGAAGGAACTCGAGGGCAAGCCGGAGTTCGTGCAGAACTATGCCGACGGACAGGCGGGCTCGATCTACGCGGAAACGCCGCCGATGGTCAACCCCCAGCGCAAGCCGGGCGAATGGCAGACCTACGACATCGTCTTCCATCAGCCGGTCTGGAACGGCAAGACGCTCGTTCATCCCGGCAGCATCACGCTCTTCTTCAACGGAGTCCTCGTGCAGGACGCCTGGGAGATGGAAGGCCTCACCACCCACGCGCAGCGCCGTCCGCTCGCGCCGCACGCGCAGAAGGGACCCCTCTCGTTCCAGGATCACGGCTGCACCGTCCACTTCCGCAACATCTGGTATCGTCCGCTTCCCTCGCGCTGGGACAACAAGACCCACTCCGCCATGAGTGCGGACGAGTCCGAGGTCATGAAGCTCCGTCGTGAGACCGCGGCGAAGCTCTTCGCGAAGATCAAGGATAAGCACGCGGTCACGATCTCCAACATCTCCGATCTCGCGGAAGTGATCTCCTACTACCGCGGCGACGAGCAGCTTCCCGTCTGGAAGGAAGTCACGGCGAAGTTCCATGATGTCCTCGACAAGGCGGACGACCAGTGGTGGAATAAGAACAAGGACGCGCTCAAGCGTCTGCGCAAGACCCTCGAGACCGTCATCAAGGGCGGAGCGATTCCGCCGGAATGCGGCACCAGGAAGCGCATCGCCGATGCCGCGGAGCGCCTCGGCTGGAACAAGAAGAAATAACAAGTGAGTTTAGGCGAAGATGACCAACGAGAAGTGTCAGGTGATTGAACATGCGGACCGCGGCAGCGGCTACCGCTATCTGCGTCTTGCCGCGCCCGCAATCGTCGCGGCGGCACAACCGGGACAGTTCGTGCACCTCAGAGTGCCCGGTCTTGAGACGAGCGCGCTTCGCCGTCCGTTCTCGATCTACAACGCTCAGGACGGCGTCCTCGAGCTTCTGTACAAGCAGGTGGGACGCGGCACCGCGGCGATGTCCGCCATCAAGGTCGGCGAGACGGTCGAGGTGATGGGTCCGCTCGGACACGGCTTCCCGGTCAAGTGCAGCGGCAAGGCGCTGCTCGTCGGTGGTGGCTTCGGTGTCGCGCCGCTCTACTTCCTCGCCCGCCTCCTCAAGGAGCGCGGCGTCGAAGTGAAGCTCTATGTCGGAGGCCGCACCTCGAACGATCTTCTCGAACTCGATCGCTTCCGCTCGCTCGGTGTCGAGATCGCCACCGCCACCAACGACGGATCTTCCGGCGTCAAGGGACTCGTCACCGATCCGCTCGATGACGATCTCGCCTCGTTCTACGAATCGAAGCAGGTCTTCGAGATCTTCGCGTGCGGACCCGATCCCATGCTCAAGGCCGTGGCAATGCGCGCTACCGGCACCGGTTCAAAGGGATGGATCTCCATGGATCGTCACATGGTCTGCGGCGTCGGCGCCTGCTACGCCTGCATCCAGAAGACCGTCCGCGGCAATTCCCGCTGTTGCATCGAAGGCCCCGTTTTCGCGGCATCCGATCTGGTTTTTTGATATAATACCAACATGAAGCGTTCGCTCTTCTCGGTGATGGTGCTCGGGTGCGTGCTGGCGTTCCTGTACGTGCCGATCATTCTCGTAGTCGTCTACGGGTTTATCCCCAACGGCATTTCCATGTCGTTTTTCGATGCGAAAGGGGCGTTCATCGGCTTCACCACCAAGTGGTATGCCCAGATCTTCTCCGGTGACTACAGCGTGAAGGCGCTACTGGAAAGCTTCTGGCTTTCGCTCACCATCGCGGGCCTCGCCACGCTCATCTCCTGCGTGATCGGCACGATGAGCGCGCTCGCGCTTCAGCGCTGGAAGGATAAACTCCAGTCCATTCACCACGCCCTCGTCTACACTCCGCTCATCATGCCCGACATCCTCATCGGCATCTCGCTTCTGATGCTGTTCGTCGCGGCAAGTGTCGATTGCGGCTTCTGGACGATCCTGATTGCGCACGTCACCTTCTGCGTCTCCTACGTGGTGATGACGGTGCTGGCGCGCCTTCAGGACTTCGACGACCGCATCACCGAAGCGGCCTACGATCTCGGGGCCGGTCCCTGGTACGCGTTCTTCCATGTCGAGCTGCCTATCCTGATGCCCGGCATTGTCGCGGGCGGCCTCCTCGCCTTCACGCTTTCGATCGATGATGTCGTCATCACCTCCTTCGTCAACGGTGCGGGAACGAATACCTTCCCGACCTACGTCTCCTCGATGACGAAACACTCGCGAAACCTGCCCGCGGTCTTCGCGCTCTCGACACTGATGCTCCTCTTTACCTGCGCCCTGGTCGGAATCTCCAAGTTCCTCACCTCGCGCGGCGGACTGAAAACAAAGGAGAAGAAATGAGCTGGTTCCTCGGAGGCATAGCACTGCTGATAATCGGTTACTTCACCTACGGCAAGTTCGTGGAGCGCATTCTCGCGCCCGATGACCGTCCGACCCCGTGCGTGGCGAATCCCGATGGCGTCGACTATATGCCGCTGCCGAAGTGGAAGAACATGATGATCCAACTTTTGAACATCGCCGGCGTGGGCCCGGTGATCGGCGTCATTCTCGGCATCAAGTTCGGCAAGATCGCGCTCCTCATCATCCCGCTCGGCTGCGTCCTGATGGGCGCGGTGCACGACTTTCTCGGCGGCATGATGTCCATCCGCCGCAACGGTGCGAACCTGCCGAAGATCGTAGACGAGTTCCTCGGTCGCGGCTACGCCGTTGCCTTCTCGTGGGTGATGGTGGTGCTGCTCCTGCTCGTCTGCACCGTGTTCATCAACGTTCCCGCCAATCTCATCGACCGCACCTGGTTCCCGCAGCAGCCCGTCTTCTGGGGCGCGGTGGCGGTGATCTTCTGCTACTACATCGTCGCGACGCTCTTTCCGGTGGACGCAATCATCGGTCGGTTCTATCCGATCTTCGGCGCGCTGTTGATCGTCGGTTCGGTGGCGATCTTCATCGCGCTGGTTATCGCGGGCTTTGCGAATCCTTCGATCCTTGCGGACTGCGCCAACTTCACGAATCCCGAGTACGGCGACTTCCAGTCGACGAATCCGCTCTTCCCGTGCCTCTTCGTTACCATCGCCTGCGGCATCATCTCCGGCTTCCACGCCACGCAGTCCCCGATCGTCGCCCGTACCATCCGCTCCGAACGCGAAGCGCGCCTTACCTTCTACGGCATGATGATCGCCGAAGGCGTCATCGCGATGATCTGGGCGGCCGCGGCGCTTGCGATCTACAACCTCGCTCCCGAGAACCTCAAGCTCGCCGGTCCCGTCGTGCTCGGCAATATCGCCAATCACTTCCTCGGCTCCGGCCTCGGCGGCGTCACGGTCGCCGCGATCATCGTCCTCGCGATCACCTCCGGCGACACCGCCCTCCGTTCGTCCCGCCTCTCTCTCGCCGAGATGCTCAACATTGATCAGGTGAAGATCCCCAAGCGCGTCATGACCTGCGTTCCCCTCGTGCTGGTGATTCTCGTGCTGCTCTGGTGGTCGAATCAGGACGCCAAGAGCTTCAACAATCTCTGGAACTACTTCGCCTGGGGCAATCAGATAATCTCCGCGACCACCCTCATGTGCGGCGCGGTGTGGCTCATGCGCGAAGGCAAGCGCGGCGCTTCGCTGATCGCGCTCCTGCCCGGAATGTTCATGACCACCGTGGTCGCGACGTTCATCTTCTGGACGCCCGGCACCAACGGTCAGCCGTGGGGAATCGTGCCCGGCGGACTTCCCCTCACGACCTCGGTGATCATCGGCGGCGCCATCGCCCTGATCTTCGCGAAATTCGTCCGTCATCGCGGAAAGCGGGTGTAACATGCGCAATCCCGCCATATCCGTCAGAACCAGTCTTGAAATCGGCTTTGCCGACGGCGAGCTTCCCGAGTGCTACCGTAGTTTCCGAGGCGCGAACTGGCGGGCGGTCGGAGTGCAGAAGGAACTGCCCTATGAAGACGCGCAGTTCCAGGTCGTGATCATGCACGAGAGCGCCGTCTCCCTGCCGATGGTCAAGGAGGCGCATCGCGTTCTCAAAAGCGGCGGCATGCTGTATTTCACAGTGACCGAGCGCGGCAAGAACGAGAAGGATAAGGGCTTCACGCCTGCCGAGGCGTGTTCGCTTCTGAGGGACGGCTTCAACATCGTCGGCATCGAAAACACTCCCGGTTGGCAGTTCTGGGTTCGTCCGCGCGTCATTTCCATCCGCGCGCAGAAGAAGAACTGGAAGACTCTCAACAATTCCTACAGGCCCTACGTCGTATGATTCCTTTCGCATCCATGATTCTGCTTGCGCTTCTGTCCACTACCGAAGCGATTTCCTTCCTCCTCAATAAGGAGACCGCTTGCGGCGCCCCGGTCTATAACCGCGCCCGCGAGCTCATCGAGGCCGATGCCGAAGCCGGCAAGCCGCTCCAGCAGTTCGTGATCGGTGTCATTACCGAAGACAAGGAGAAGGCCAAGAAGTATCTCGACATCTCCCGTCCGAAGATCCTCGCAATGGCGGAGAAAAGAAACAACGCGCTTGCCTGGTACCTGCTCTCGGTGGAGAAGAACGACATGACGATGCTCAAGCGCGCCGTGGACGGCGATAACGTGCAGGCGCTCAATGCAATGGGCGCGATCGTGATGGAGACCGCGTTCAAGAAAGAGAATCTCACCGCCGAAGAACTGACGCGCGCTCAGGACGAGAGCTACGGCTATTTCCGCCGCGCCGCGGCAAAACGCGACCCGAACGGATTCGTCAACCTCGGCGCCTGCTACCTGCGCGGCTTCGGATGCAAGGTCGATATGGAACTTGCCTTCCGCTGCTTTGAGTCCGCGGCAAAGGCGGGCCACCCCGAAGGTATGGACAACATGTCCGCCTGCTACCAGTTCGGCCACGGCGTTGCCGCCGATACCGGACTCTCCCTCTTCTGGGCAATGAAAGCCCGCGCGACCCGTGGCGATGCCGGTGCTGAAAAATGGCTCCGCGAGCGCAAATAAATCAAATTATAATCTAAAGCGCAGTCCTGTTTGACTTTTAATCGGTATTGTAGTTGACTTTTAATCGTCATCGTAGTTGACTTTTAATCGGTTGTTGTGATATAATTTCACCGTTTCTGAGAAATGGACTGATTAATGATTCAGCGCTGGCATGAGAAATGGTTACGCGAATTGTTAGGTGTGCGCAGGGGCGTTCATCTGACTGGTGCGCGTCAATGCGGCAAGACTACTTTGGCGGAGCTGATTACTGGATCTTCGGTCAGGCATTTCAAACTTGACGATGACATGTATCTCAAGGCAGCGAAGGATGATCCGAAAACCTTTGTTGACCGCCCGCCCGGCGAAACCCTGGTTATCGACGAGATCCAGAAGGCGCCGGAGTTGTTGAATGCGATAAAGATGCGCCTCGACCAGGACAACGCAGCCGGACAGTACCTGATTACGGGAAGTTCAAATCTTCACTTCGTCAGACAGGTAACGGATTCTCTGGCCGGGCGGTTGGGACGCATTCGCTTGCGCACGTTGGCATTAGGCGAATTGCTCGGCGGCAGGGGGAACTTCCTTGAACATGCCTTTGCGCGCGAATTTCCTTCCCGTTTTGAGAAGTTCGACAAGCGCGATGTCATCCATTCGGCGTGTTGCGGTGGATATCCCGAGCCGCTGTCTTACGCCGAGAAGGTGCGCCGCGATTGGTATGCGGGATATCTGGACGACCTCCTGACACGTGACATCATGGATGTTACGGAAATACGTAAGCTTGATTCCTTGCGTAAGATGGCGCACTGGCTTCTGGCCTATTCATCGAAGTTTTTCGAATGGAAGGACCTGTGTGCGGCTGTGCGTCTGAGCAAAGAATCTTCTGCGAACTATGTCTCGGCGCTCAAGGCGCTCTATGTTTTCGATGAACTTCCGGCATGGTCGAACGCCGATTACGCGAAGATCGGGAAGCGGGCAAAGTATTTCGCTTCCGATTCCGGACTCCTTGCGAACCTGTCGGGGTGGCGCGAGGATCAGGTCTATCTCAACGATGATGCCTGCGGCAAGTTGATCGAGACCTGGGTCTATCATGAACTTGCAACGCTTGTAGACATGAATCCCGATTTCGAAATGACACAGTACCGTGACAGTGATAAGCACGAGATAGATTTCATGATCAGTAACGCTTGTGGCGAGCTTTTGGGAATTGAAGTGAAATCCGGAATGGCGTCGCTCGATGACTTCAAGCATCTCAAGTGGTTTGCACAGAAGCGGTTCTCTGGACGCTTCACGGGAATCGTTCTTTATTCTGGTAATTCGACGCTTAGCTTTGGAGAAGGGTTCTACGCGGTTCCCTTGCGCGCGTTGGGAATGTGAGGTGCGAAATAAATGAAACTGCTGATGATAGGTGATGTGGTCGGTGGCGGCGGACGCCGCATGCTGACGCGCTACCTCAAGAAGCTGCGGAGCGAAAACTCCATTGACGCCATCATCGTCAACGGCGAAAACTCAGCCGCGGGCTCGGGTATAACCGCCGCGCTCGCGAAGGAGATCTTCGAGGCCGGGGCTGACGCCATCACGCTCGGTGACCACACTTGGGGACAAAAGGAGTTCGCCGGCGAAATCGGCCGCGTCGAGAATCTCGTACGCCCTGCGAACTTCCCACCCGAATGCCCGGGCCGCGGCTGGTGCCTCGTCACGCTCCCGACCTTCCGCTTCGCCGTCGTCAATCTCCACGGACGCGTCTTCATGAATCCCGTGGACTGTCCGTTCAAGGCCGCGGACAAGGCGCTTTCCGAAATCCCGCGCGACGTTCCCGTCTTCGTCGATTTCCATTGCGAGGCGACGAGCGAGAAGATGACTATGGGTCATTACCTCGACGGACGCGTTACCGCCATCGTCGGCACCCATACTCACGTCCAGACCTCCGATGCGCGGCTCCTGCCGCAAGGCACGGCCTACATCACCGATCTCGGAATGTGCGGTCCCTACATCTCCTCCATCGGCCGCGACCTGAAGCCCGTCACGAAGAAATTCATCACCGGCATTCCGTCCCGCTTCTCAGTCGCTGAAGGACCCTGCACGCTCGAAGGCGCCGTCATCACCTTCGACCCCCAGACCAAAAAGGCCTCCTCCATCGACCCCCTCCGCATCCGCGAATAATCGTAGTTGACTTCCTTTCGTGTACTTGCTATAATTCCGCCATAAGCTTGGCGAGCAAGTAAATCAAAACACACAACTGGAGGTTCAACTCATGGAGATCAATCGTAAGAGTTTCATCGGCGGATCACTCTTCGCCGGAGTCCTGGCTGCCTGTCCCGCAATGGCGCGCGCGGCAAATGAGAAGGCCGGCGTCAAGCCGCCGAAACCCAAGGCGAAAACCCCCGGCATGGAATCGCTCACCGAGCTCTTCCGCATCGGCCACGGCCCGTCCTCCTCGCATACGATGGGACCGTTCGCCGCGAGCGAGAAGTTCCTCAAGAAGAATCCGAACGCCAAGCGCTTCGAAGCCACTCTCTACGGTTCGCTCTCCGCCACCGGGCGCGGACACTTCACCGACAAGGCCATCACCGATGTCCTCGGCGCCGAGCGCACCAAGGTCATCTGGAGCAAGGAAGAGAAGGCGTTCCATCCCAACGGACTCGAACTCAAGGCCTTTGATGCGTCCGACAAGTGCGTCGATACCTGGCTCTGCTATTCGGTGGGCGGCGGCGCCCTCGCCGAAGAAGGCAAGGTCTCGAGCGTCCCGAAACTCTACCAGCTCGATACGATGGATAAGATCGTCGATTGGTGCGAGAAGAACAACAAGCCAATCTGGGCGCTCGTGGACGAAGTCGAGGGCAAGAAGGGCATCTGGCAGTATCTCGATAAGGTCCATAAGACGATGAACGACTGCATCGCGAGCGGCCTCAAGAAAACCGACGTGCTGCCGGGTGGACTCAAACTCGCCCGCAAGGCGCAGAACATCTACCGCCAGTCCCGCCACTTCGACGATGATGCGCGCCGCACCGCTCTCCTCGCCGCCTACGCCTACGCCGTAAATGAAGAGAACGCCTCGCTCGGTGTCGTCGTGACCGCGCCCACCTGCGGCTCGTGCGGAACCGTTCCGGCCGTCATCCGCTACATGGAACAGGCCCATCACCTGAATAAAGACGAAGTCCTCGCCGCGCTCGCCGTCGCCGGCCTCGTCGGCAACGTCGCCAAGCAGAACGGCTCCATCTCCGGCGCCGAAGCCGGCTGCCAGGCCGAGGTCGGTGTCGCGGCGGCGATGGCTGCCGCGGCCGCGTCCTACCTGCTCGGCGGCACCCCGCGGCAGATCCAGTACGCCGCGGCAATGGCCCTCGAACACTTCCTCGGCCTTACCTGCGACCCGGTGAAGGGACTCGTCCAGATCCCCTGCATCGAACGCAATGCCGTCGCGGCGAACCGCGCGATGATCTCCGCAGAGCTCTCGCTTCTGGGGGACGGCAACCGGTTCTTCAGCTACGACAAGATTGTCACGGTGATGCTCGAGACTGGCCACGACCTGCCCGCCATCTACCGCGAGACCTCCGAAGGCGGCCTCGCCAAACACTTCGTCGGCGGTTGCTAACCGCCCTCAACCCCTCAACTTCTCAACTTGCTCAACGGAGTCACATACTTGCGCCGCGAGCTGATGGTTCGGCTCGTGCGCGCATTTGACGCTGGGACGCTCGCCGAAGATCTCGATCGGATCATCCTCGACCTGCGCCCCAGCGACTGCCAGCCAGCGCTGTGCTGCGTCTACCACGACCGCGCCTTCCTCAAGTATCGCTTGATGGCGCTGCTGTCCCGCTTTCGTGAATCTCATCCGTCGCCATCTGCCCGAGCTGACGAAGCACGTCTCCGACACCCCGAGTCCGATGGTCTACACGCGCGAACTCGTTTTGAAGAAGTGTCCGGACGCGAAAACCGTCTTCATCGGTCCGTGCGTGGCCAAGCGCGGCGAGGCGCGGGAGAAGGGCGTTGATTACGTTCTTTCCTTCGAAGAGCTCGGCTCGATCTTCAGTGGCCGCGGAATCGATGTCGCCGCCTGCGAACCCTGGCCTGTTCCGCGTCCCGCGAATCCGTCCGCCCGCAATTTCGCCCGCAGCTGCGGAGTCACCGAGGCGGTGCTCGCTGAAGCGATGTCGAAAACTCCGTCCTTCAAGCTCGATGCCAAGCGCATCGACGGCATCGACTGTAAGAGCTGCTCGCTGCTGAAGCTTTACGCCGAGGGCAAGCTCAAGGCGAACTTCCTGGAAGTGATGTCCTGCCCCGGAGGCTGCGTGAACGGCCCCGTCTCACTGAACTGAAATTATGGAGAAGGATATGAAAGGCAATGACAGTGAAGAGGTGATGGCGCTCTATCGAACGCTGGTGCGCGACCTGCTCGCGGCCGGCAAGCCAGGCACCGTGTCTAATTCCTCGATCGAACACGCCCCCCTCATTCTCGAGGAACTCGTCCGCAGTGCGCGCAAGACCTTCTTCGCTTTCTGCGGTGGGGCTAACGATCCCGCCTGGACGCCTGGCGTCCATCGGGCAGTCGCCGCCGCGCATCGCCGCGGAGTCGAGGTGCAGGTCCTCGATCCGTCCATGCTTACTCTCGATCCGCAGGCGCTCGCGTCGGTGCGATACTTTGCAGTCGCCGATTGCAAGTCGTTGCGCCTGGAGAACGGCAAACCCGCCGGCACCGCGCTCTTTGCCATCAACCAGCCGAAGATCGCGGCCGAGCTCGAGGCGATCTTCGACACTCTCTCATCGCGCGCTAAGGAGGTTTGAGAACTATGGATATAATTCTTGCATGTACGCTTGGCGATTGCGCCGCGAGAATCTTCCGCTGGCTCTGTGTTGAGGACAGCACCACCGCGGCAGTTCTCTTGTCGATGAGCTTTGGCGTCAATTCGGTCTTCACCGGACTTTCCTTCTCCAAGTACAATCTCTTCACCTGGATGAAACAACAGGCGCTTGCCTGCGTGCAGTTGTCGTCCAGCACCGAATTCCTCGAGGAGTTCGAACAGGCCGATCAGACTGACGCGCAATTGCATCGCCAGATCATCGAATACAATGCCGTCGTCAACCGCTGCGAGGAAGTGATGACCACCGGATCGCTCGGTTGGGAGTGGGTGCGCCGCAGCATCGCGATCCTCGCGGCAATGACTGCCTTCGTGCTGGTCGCCTTCGAGTGCAAGAAGCGGATGGGCTTCTGCCTCGTCTTGCCTTACACCATTCTGCTCGTTTCCTATTTCTGCTGGGTGTCGTTCTTCGTCCTCCGCGTCAAGTGCCATTACGCACGACTGAAGCGCGCCCTCATCCGCGCCGGCAGCTCCGCCATTCCCCGCTTCAACCTCGACGCATGCCTCAAAGATCTAAAATCCGTAAGAGAGAAGGTGTAGATTAGAGGTGTAGGCGTAGAGGGAAGTACGAAGTAGGAGTGACGAGTTACGAATGGTGGACGGTTAGATTCCATTCTACACCTACACCTTTAATCTACACCTAAATTCACCTTCGCCTTCCCTCTCCCTCTACTTTCTACTTTCTCATCTCTACTCTCTCATCTCTCATCTCTCAT
>DCIL01000033.1:0-516 GCA_002315875.1 Verrucomicrobia bacterium UBA1727
CTTCGACATCGGCGGCGGCATCCGCAATTCGTCCGATGGCAAGGCACACACCTTCAAGGCGGCGCAGACCGGCGGTCCTTCGGGCGGCATCATTCCGCCACAGTTCCTCGACACTCCGATCGACTACGAGTCGCTCGCCAAGATCGGTTCGATCATGGGCTCGGGCGGTCTCATCGTCATGGACGAGACGGATTGCGTTGTGGATATCGCGAAGTTCTATCTCGACTTCACGGTCGATGAGAGCTGCGGCAAGTGCGCGCCGTGCCGTATCGGCGGGCGCAAGCTCCTCAACTACCTCAACAAGATCTCCGAGGGCCGTGGTACGCTCAAGGATATCGAGGACATGCAGGAGATCTGCGATGCGATGAACAAGGCCTCGCTCTGCGGCCTCGGTCAGACCGCGTCCAATCCGGTCCGTTCGACGCTGCGTTACTTCATGGACGAGTATCTCGAGCACATCAACGACAAGAAGTGCCGTTCGGGCAAGTGCTCCAAGCTCATCCAGTACAAGATCGA
>DCIL01000033.1:534-797 GCA_002315875.1 Verrucomicrobia bacterium UBA1727
GATCGACGCGGCGAAGTGCAAGGGTTGCACGATGTGCGCGAGGAAGTGCCCGGCGGGCGCGATCTCGGGCACGGTCAAGAATCCCCACGTCATCGATCCGTCGAAGTGCATCAAGTGCGGCGCCTGCGAGGCGACGTGCAAGTTCGGTGCGATCTCTCACGGCTAACGAAAGGCTTATTAACAATGGAAACTGAAATGATTTCTCTTGAGGTCAACGGCGTTGCGGTCAGCGTGCCGAAGGGCTCGAACCTGCTCGTCGCGGC
>DCIL01000033.1:843-1057 GCA_002315875.1 Verrucomicrobia bacterium UBA1727
CTCTGCTATCATCCCGATCTGAAGCCGGGCGCCAGCTGCGGCATCTGCGTGGTGCGTCAGCTCGTTCCGAGCCGCAATCCGGCGGATAACGGCAAGTTCGTGCCGTCTCCGAAGCTGCTCCGCGCCTGCACGACCGAGGCGACGCCGGGAATGAAGATCATCACCCACGATCCAGACCTCGTCCAGGTCCGTCGCACGGTTCTCGAGCTCATCC
>DCIL01000033.1:1110-1248 GCA_002315875.1 Verrucomicrobia bacterium UBA1727
AGTGTCCGCGTTCGGGCAGCTGCGAACTTCAGCAGCTCGCGGCCGATTTCGGCATCCGCGACATTCCGTTCCCGAAGGAGGTCATCCATCGCGACGTCGACAACTCCACTCCGTCGATCGTGCTGAATCCCGACAAGT
>DCIL01000033.1:1290-2324 GCA_002315875.1 Verrucomicrobia bacterium UBA1727
CGGCCGTTGCGCCGAGGTGTGCCAGGAGATGCAGAACGTGTGGGCGCTCGAGTTCATCGGCCGCGGTGAGAAGACGGTCATGGCTCCTGCCGCGGGCGTGAAGCTCGCCGAATCGCCCTGCATCAAGTGCGGTCAGTGCTCCGCGCACTGTCCGGTCGGTGCGATCTACGAGAACGACGAGACCAAGAAGGTGTGGAAGGCCCTGCAGGATCCCGAGAAGACCTGCATCGTCCAGATCGCTCCGGCGGTCCGTGTCGCGGTCGGCGAGGCGTTCGGCATGGAGCCGGGTGCGCTTACGACCGGCAAGATCTACGCCGCGCTCCGTCGTCTCGGCTTCAACAAGGTGTTCGACACCAACTTCTCGGCCGATGTCACGATCATGGAGGAGGGCACTGAATTCATCCAGCGCTTCACCAAGGGCGGCAAGCTTCCGCTCATCACCAGCTGCTGTCCCGCGTGGACGGACTGGATGGAGAAGTACGCTCCCGACTTCACCGAGAACTTCTCGACCGCGAAGTCTCCGCAGCAGATGCTTTCGGCGCTCGCCAAGAGCTACTGGGCCGAGAAGAACGGCGTCAAGCCCGCGAACGTCCATGTGACTTCGATCATGCCCTGCACGGCGAAGAAGCACGAGATTTCGCGTGACAAGTACATGTCCGCGACTGGCCAGCAGGATACGGATGTCGTGCTCACCACGCGTGAGCTCGCCCGTATGATCAAGGCGTCCGGCATTGACTTCGACGCGCTTCCCGAGGAGAAGGCCGACGATCTTCTTGGCTCTTACACTGGCGCGGGCACGATCTTCGGCGTCACTGGTGGCGTCATGGAAGCCGCGCTCCGCACGGCCTACTGCATCATCACCGGCGAGGCCAAGCCTCCGTCCATCGATTTCCAGATGGTCCGCGGCATGGAAGGCGTCAAGACGGCCACGATCGACATCAAGGGTGCGAAGGTGAACATCGCCGTCGCTCACCAGATGGGCAATGTCGAGGCGGTTCTCAATCAGGTTCGCGAGGACATCAAGGCCGGCAAGA
>DCIL01000033.1:2366-3472 GCA_002315875.1 Verrucomicrobia bacterium UBA1727
GCCGCGGCGGCTGCATCGGCGGCGGTGGACAGCCCACGGGCGCGACGGACGAGGTCCGCGCGAAGCGTACGGCTGGTCTTTACACCGACGACGAGAAGGCGTGCCTCCGCATGTCGCATCTCAATCCTGAGGTTCAGGCCCTTTATAAGGACTACCTCGGCGAGACCGCGGCGAACGGCGGCGAGAAGGCCGAGCACCTCCTCCACACGCACTATCAGAAGGTTGATGTCTATCACTTCGGGGAGTAAGATCCCCGAAGACAAAAGAAAGGAACTGAACTATGAAAAAGCTGAACAATGGTTTTACGCTCGTAGAGCTCCTCGTGGTTATCGGCATTCTCGGCATTCTGATGGGTGCGCTCTTCCCGGCGATCTCGTCCGCAATGCTTTCGGCCAACACTTCGGCGATGTCCATGCGCGGCCGCAACCTCTTCGTTGCGATCACGCAGTGCAACACCGAGCGTGAAGGCGCTGGTCTCAAGGCCGTGTGGCCGCAGACCAACACCGAAGGTCTCGATGAGGATGACAAGCAGATCATCGGCGCGTCCACCACTACCGACTTCTTCAAGTACCTGTTTAACATGGAGAAGTACGGCTCGGCCGAGTGGAAGCCCTATGTCGACGTCGATCTCGGCGTTCTCTCCGGCGGCGGCGTGCCCGGTCTTTCCGGCACCACGTTGCAGAAGGATAACATCGGCTGGATCGTCGTGCAGAACATGCAGAGCGAGATGGCTGACGTGATTCCGGTGATGGTCACCCGTAACGTCGACTTCAACGGTCTCGGCAGCAAGCTCACCCAGTATGACGGCAGCGCGACGGACGAGATCAAGTGCGGCAAGGCCGGTGGCAGCGAGTACGATACTCCGTTCGCCAACAAGGCCTGGATCCTCATCCGCAAGAGCGGTGCGGCTCAGGTCATCAAGGCGAAGTATTCGAAGCTCAACGTGATCTTCAACCGTCAGGGATTCGACAACTCCGGATCCGAGACGATGAAGTACCTGTCGCTCTAAGCGGTGATCGTCAAGGTCGCCATCGACCTGTCGCTCGACCGGCTCTTCGATTACGAGGTGCCGGAAGAGCTTGAGAAGAAGCTGGCCGTCGGCCAGC
>DCIL01000033.1:3489-5891 GCA_002315875.1 Verrucomicrobia bacterium UBA1727
GCTTCTTTCCGTTCCGTTCGGGCATCGCGAGGCGCGGGGCTTTGCGATGGAGATCGCGGATGGTGTTTTGAAGGAGGTGAAGTCGAGAGTTGAAGTTGAAGAGCGGAGAGATGACGATTCCATTCTTCCACTTCAACTTTCCACTTCAAGTATAGTTCTCAAACATATTACCTCCATCATTGATGAGACCCCGTTCTTCTCTTCGAAGCTTCTTGAGCTTGTGAAGAAGGTGGCCTCTTATACCGCCGCGCCGATCGAGAGCGTACTCAAGGCCGCCTTGCCTGCGGCGGTTCTGAAGAAGAACGTGAAGCCGCGAGAACTCATGTTCATCGAGCCGGCGTTGAGTCCCCTGGCGCATGGAAGCGGACCTGGCGCGGCGATTACGGTAACCAAGCGCCAGCAGTGGCTTTACGATCAGATCGTGCGACTTGGGGGCGGATGGATGACCCAGCTTTGCACCGAACTGAAGACGACGCCGAATACGATCAAGGAGCTCGGAAAGCTTGGACTCGTCAAGGTGGCCGTAAAGGCCCGGCGGAGGAATCCGCTCGGTGCCAAACGTATCCTGCCCACTAAGCCACTTCCGCTCAATCCGGAACAGCAGGCGACCTTCAACCTCATTACTCGTCCCTCGTCCCTCGTCCCTCTCTTGCTTTTCGGCGTCACCGGCTCCGGCAAGACCGAGGTCTACCTTCAGGCGATTGCCGCGGAACTGGAGTGCGGACGTGGTGCGATCGTGATGGTTCCCGAGATTGCGCTGACTCCGCAGACGGTCCAGCGCTTTGCTTCGCGCTTCGGGGACCGCGTCGCGGTTCTTCATTCGGCATTGTCCGATGGCGAGCGATATGACGAGTGGCATCGAATCCGTAGCGGACAGGCCCGCGTCGTGGTGGGTCCGCGCTCCGCGGTCTGGGCGCCGGTGAAGGATCTCGGACTCATAGTCGTGGATGAGGAACACGAGACGAGTTACAAGCAGGATGAGACGCCGCGCTATCATGCGAGGGACATCGCCGTTTTGCGGGGACGCATCGAGGGAGCCAAGGTGGTGCTCGGATCCGCCACGCCCTCGCTCGAAAGCTGGCGTAACTCCGAGACCGGCAAGTACGAGCGCTCGGTGATTCGAAACCGTGCCGGTGCCGGTACGCTTCCGACCGTGAGGATGGTCGAGTTGTCCGGCGGCGAGATCTTCTCGCGAGATCTCTTTGATGCGATACGAATCCGTCTTGACCGCGGCGAACAGACGATTCTCTTTTTGAACCGCCGCGGATATTCGCGGCAGCTCGTTTGCGAGGGTTGCGGATGGGTCGCAACGTGCGCGCGATGCGATGTCCCGTATACGTATCACCGGGCGGACGAATGCTGCCGCTGCCACATCTGCGGAGAGTGGATCAACACGCCGCGGGAGTGTCCGTCTTGCAAGTCGACCCAGCTTTCCTACAAGGGGATCGGTACCCAGCGGGCGGAGGCGGCGCTCCGCAAGTGTTTCGAGCGCGCGACGATTCTCAGGATGGATGCCGATTCCACCTCGCGCAAGAATTCCCACGATGATATTCTCGGCGCGTTCCGCCGCGGTGAGGCGGACATTCTCATCGGCACGCAGATGATTGCCAAGGGACTGGATTTTCCGAACGTGACGCTCGTCGGCGTATTGAATGCCGACTCTTCGCTTTTCATGCCGGATTTCCGTGCCGCGGAGCGAACGTACCAGTTGCTGGCGCAGGTCGCGGGAAGGGCGGGACGCGCCGAGCTGCCGGGAGAGGTGATCATTCAGACGCGGGACGCCTCGGCGCCGATCTTCGATTCGGTTGTGCGTTGCGATTTTGAGCGTTTTGCCGCGAATGAACTCAAGCTTCGTGAGGAGGCGTTCTTTCCTCCGTTCTGCCATCTCGCGGTCATAAATCTCAGGTCCGAGAACATGAAGCTCGTTGCGGACTGGGCGGAGATGTATTCGAAATCGCTATCGAATTTTGCAGCGAAATCGGTAACGGCGGGACGCTTTGAAGTTTCGGAAGCGGTGCCGAGTGCCTTGGAGAAGGCGGATGGATTCTATCGCTGGCAAGTCGTCCTGCGTGCGACGTCCGCAGCCGCACTCGTCAAGGCCTGGCGCTGGCTTGCAGAGGCACGTCCCGCTCCTCGTGACCTGCGCGTCAATTTCGACCTCGATGCCTACAATCTCGCATGAAACGTTCTGGCTATTCCTACTCTCATAAGACGATTGATGGCTTCAGATTCTTTCACATGTCCGGCATCGGATAGGAAGATTTTTGGGGACAGTCCCCCGGTGTGGTTGTTGCCCCCCCCCGGTGAACTGGAGTTTCACGATTTTTCAGCGACCAGTAGCGATTCCGTCCCGATGAAATAAGGGCGAAGTCGTTTTATGTAAGTGAAATGGACGTCTTGCG
>DCIL01000020.1:0-2535 GCA_002315875.1 Verrucomicrobia bacterium UBA1727
CAACTGTGAACAATCGTGAACAACTCGACCGCCTTTCAGGTGCGCGACTGACTGGTCATCATCGAGCACCTGAAAGGCGGTCGACCCCAGGCGTGTCGCCTCAATGGGGTCTCTTGGAGCATTCCTGAATTTCAAATGCGACACGCCTGCTAATCTACACCTAATTTCCCCTCCACCATTCGTCACTCCTCACTCCTACTTCGTACTTCCCCCTACACCTACACCTCTAATCTACACCTTCTTTCCCCTCCACCATTCGTCACTCCTCACTCCTACTTCGTACTTCTCCCTACACCTTCTTCTCCCCCTCCCTACATCGGGACGGACAGACAGAACGACGAGCCGGGTCCGTTAGGACGAACGGTGAGCTCGCCGCGCATCAACCGCGCGAGATGGCGCGAGGTGGAAAGTCCGAGGCCGAACCCACCCTTGCCGGAGGCGCGGGCGGACGGAGCACGGTAGCAGCAATCGAAGATGCGGCGGCGCTCGGACGCGGAAAGTCCAGGACCTGAATCGGTGAACTCGACGATGGCGCAGTCGGACTCGCGGCGGAAGCTGACGGACACCTTACCGTGCGGCGCGGCATATTTGAGCTCATTGCCAAAGAGATTCCAGAGTATTTGAATGACAAGATCGCCATCGGCAAGAGCGGAAAGCGTATTCTCGCCGGCAAACTCGACAGGTTGGTAGTCGGACTCGAAATCGTCGCGGAAGGAAGCGTAGGCCTCATGGGCGAGGGCGACGAGATCGACGGGTTCGGACTTGGGGGCGGGACGCCGTCCGCCGAGATTCATGAATTCGCTGAGATTCGTCTCCATGCGGTGCATGCGTTCGGCAAGGAGCTTGAGTTGATCGTCTTTCAGTCGGGCGGCGATCAGACGCAAGGTGGCGATGGGAGTGCGCAGGTCATGGGCGGTGGCGCGAATGAAATCGCCGCGCTCGCGGACGAGCGCGCGGAAGCGGCGGAGTCCCAAATCGGTAATGGCGAGCAGCACGAGCAAGATCGCCGCGCCCCAGGCGAGGAACTGAAAGCGAAGGTTCATCGGCTCGACGGAGGCAATCTCAATGCCGCGGAGTTTGGCAGATTTCGGCTCGCGATACCAGATGAAGACGCGCTCGCCATTCTTCTCCCATCCCCAAGTGCCGCGGGAAAGCTGTCCGCATGACTTGCGCCCGTCATAAGCAATATCGCCCGTCTCCACCTCGCGATCCTTGATCTTCCTCGCCACCTCTCGATACCCTTCCCAAACCCGCCTCCGCTCAAGCTCCTCATAGAGCGGCAGGGTCTTGAAGAAGACGAGGGCGAGGGTGAGGGTGACGATCAGGAGCGGAACGAGAACGAGCGCGTCACCGAGGAGGTTTCGCCTTTCGCGGCGCCAGCTGGTGGCAAAACGCATCATGAAAGACGCAGCAGTGCGCGCGCGGCGGCGAATTGCGAAGTGAGATCGATTTTGCGCGAGCCGTCGAGATAACCACCTTCGCGAAGAAGCTCGGTGAAGCGGCGGAACTTGTGAGGGCCCGGCTTGAGATTGTCGAGCGCAAATACACTCGCAGCGCCGAAGGTGCACGCCTCCGAAAGCATACCCGTCGACTCGGCCGTGACGTAGAGCTTCTTCGAAAGCTGCACGAACGCCGGAATCGGATTGAAATGATCTCGCGAATAGATAAGCCGATACGCCCACGGATACGAATCTACCAGCGCTTCAATCTCCGCAGGCGTCCGCCGCGAAGTCGTCACCGCAAAACGCGTCCCCTTCGGTTCGGACGCAAACAGCCGATCGAGCTCACCCTTCATCCACTCCGCCGTCATCGTCGAGCACTTGTTGGGTCCCCCGATGATGACCGACACCTCCGGCGTCACCTCGCAACGCTCGCGAAACGCCGCCACCCCCTTCTCGTAAAACGCCGCATCATTCGCCACGAGATTGGCCGGAATGACTACCACATTCGCCGCGCTCTCAGGATCATCAAACGCCGGCGCAAGGATGCAGTCGAAAGTCGCAAGACGATATCCGCGCGGATACAGCACCACCCCGCAAGGCACCCCCAGCCGCCGCGCCATCGCCTTCACCGCATAGAACGTTCCCGAGCCCGTGCCAAGTACCGCTACGTAAGCGTTCGGACGCGCCGCCGCGACCAGCGCGGAATCGAAAAGCGAAAGCGTGAGGAGTCCCAAATGATCAAAGAGATACGACAGCGCCTTATGCGCCTTCGAGCGGAAATGGGTCTCGACGATGTCGAATTCTAAGCCGAGCGCCCGCGCAAAGGCCTTGGACTGGTTTTCGTGTCCCGCCTTGCCATCCGTCAATATAAGAACCTTGTTCATTTTCCCTTCAGCGAATTAGGATATGGAAAAGAATATTGTCATTATTGTTTTCATTGATTATTTCCCTTTCAGCAGTTCCTTGATGGCGGCGCGCATCTGGCGCTTTGCCGCGGAAAGCGGAGATTTGATCGTACAACCAGCGGCCTTGCGGTGTCCACCCCCGCCGAAGCGCTGGGCGAGCACCGTTGCGTCCCACTCGCCGCGCGTGC
>DCIL01000020.1:2560-4069 GCA_002315875.1 Verrucomicrobia bacterium UBA1727
CAGCGCGTCTCCTTGGTGCGGTCCGGAATCTGATAGAAGAACACCGCGATCTCATTGCCCGCCACCGAACGCGGAATTTCAATGACATCTTCGGCGTCCGCCTTGCTGCCGCGCACCGAGCGGAAGTCGTCCCGCGTAAGCGTCACCTCCGCCACCTTGCGGTTCTTCCAGATATGGAGCGTGCGCCACGCAAGCCGCTTGAGCTCGATCGCCTTGCGAGGGAACGTGCCGTAGATGATATCGTTGATGACGGCGGTGCGCACGCCATAGCGCAGCAGATCGCCGGCTGCAAGAAACGTGCCGCGGCTCGTCGAATCGTACGCGAAGCGTCCCGTATCAGTCACAATCGCCACCCACAGCGCCTCGGCAATGGCGTGATCGAGTTTCCATTCGTTCCACTTCGCGAAGCGCCAGACGAGTTCGCCGGCGGACGAAGAGTCGCTGTCGCAGATCGTCACTTCAGCGAAGTCGCCGGCATTGGTGACATGATGATCGATGCAGAGGCGCGGCAGTTTTTCCGCCACCTGCTTCACCTCGGGCGGCATCCGGTCAAAGCCGGAATTATCTACCGCGATCAGGAGATCGAATTTCTTCTGCCGCCTCAATTTGCGCAGCGGAATGAGCGCTTCGCAGCCCTCGAGGAAACTCAATTTGCCGAGCGCATTGAGATCGGCCGTAGCGAACGCCTCCTTGCCGGACGCGGTGAGGAGACGGCTCAGGGCGATCATCGAGCCGAGCGAATCGCCATCGGGACTCAAGTGTCCCGAAATGAGGATCCGCTTCGCGCCATCGATGAGCGATTTTGCCGCGGCGTAGTTCTTGTGATCGGACGCGGACATCAGCGCCTTGCGTTGCGTTCTTCGAGCTGCTTGCGGTATTCGGCGAGATCGACCTTCGCGCGGGCGACGCCGGACTTCACCGCCGCCTCCGCCACCGCATACGAGACCTCGACGAAGAGTCGGCGGTCGAAGGGTTTCGGAATGATGTAACCCGTGCCGAATTCGAGCTTCTCGTTCGGATAGAGCGCCTTCACTTCGTCCGGCACCTCCACCCGCGCGAGATTGGCGAGCGCATTCGCCGCGGCGACCTTCATCTCCTTGTTGATCGTAGTCGCGCGCACATCGAGAGCGCCGCGGAAGAGATACGGGAAGCCGAGTACGTTGTTGATCTGATTGGGATAGTCGGAGCGTCCCGTAACCATCACGTACTTGCGTCCCGCCAGCGCCTTGGCGACTTCGTCCGGCGCGATTTCGGGATCGGGATTCGCCATCGCGAAGATCGCGGGGAAGTCCGCCATCTTGGCGACATCCTCACCCTTGAGCACATTCGCCGCGGAGACGCCGATGAAGACATCGGCTCCGGCGATCGCGTCCTGAAGCTTCTTGCCGAGCATGCCGGTGACGGCGTGCTTCTGCTTGAACGGATTGAGATCGGTGCGCTCGGCGGTGATGACGCCTTTCGTGTCGCACATCGTCACGTTCTTCACGCCCGCGGCCTTGCACATCTCGC
>DCIL01000020.1:4114-11498 GCA_002315875.1 Verrucomicrobia bacterium UBA1727
CACCGGCGCCGTTCATGACGATCTTAAGCTCAGAGAGTTCCTTACCCGCGAGCCTGGCGTAGTTCATCACGCCGGAAAGCGAAATGACCGCCGTACCCCACTGATCGTCATGGAAGACGGGAATGTCGAGTTCGGCATCGAGACGATCTTCGATCTCGAAGCAGGCGGGCGAGGCGATGTCTTCGAGATTGACGCCGCCATACTGCGGAGCGAGCGCCTTCACCGCGGCAATCACGCGCTCGGGATCGGTCTTGCCGGTGCTCTTGCCGTCCTTACGGCAGCAATCGAGCGGGACCGGCCAGGCGTCCACATCGCCGAAGGCCTTGAAGAGCACGGCCTTGCCTTCCATCACCGGGATGGACGCGGCGGCGCCGAGATCGCCGAGACCGAGGATCGCGGTGCCGTCCGAAACGACCGCCACGAGATTGGGCTTGGCGGTGCAGTCATAGATCGATTCGGGCGTTTGCGCGATCTCCTTCACCGCGTGAGCGACGCCCGGCGTGTAGGCGAGGCACAAATCGTCCTTCGTCTTCAAGGGTTTCGGGAGCGTGACGGCGACCTTGCCGCCGAGATGGAACTTGAGTACTGATTCTTTATCGTAATTCATTTTCTTTTACTTGATTTCGATTGTTGAAGATTTAAGGCCGGGGACGGACGCCGTGAGCGTCAACCTGCCCTCGCCGGTGCGACGCACGACCGCCACCGCCTTGCCGTAGAAGAGCGGATAGCTGCTCGTGCCGATGAACGCTTCGTGGCAGCGCGGATCGCCATTGCCGACCGCGGCAAGGACACCGGCGCCTTCGACCTTGAAAGTGACGCGGTCCGTCGCGTTCGGATCGCGCGTGCCCACGGCATCGACGAGATCGACCTGGACGAAGCGCGTCTTCGCTTCGGGGGCGTTATGCTCATCGTCCGTCAGCTTCACCGCGACCGGCTTTTCGGCCGTGCGCATCACGCATTCGGTCACCTGCTTGCCGTTCTTGAACGAAACTGCCTTCACCTCGCCCTTCGCGTACGGAATGTCGAACCAGCGGAAGCGGTAGCGGTCGCAGACATGGTAATACGGATTCGCCGCGAAGGCAGTGCAGTTCGTCCCCTTGTCCGCCGGGAAGACGAGCGGAGACGGCGGATTCTTCTTCACACGGCCGAACGACTTGCCGTTCACGAAAAGCTCGGCCTCATCGCCATCCGCATAGTAGTAGACCGGCAGACGCGTGCCGTCCTTCCAGTTCCAGTGCGGCACCAGATGGGCCGTTCCCTTGCCGGCGTTCCAATAGGAGCGGTAGATGTAGTAGCGGTCCTTGGGAATGCCCATGAGATCGACGATGCCGAAGTACGAGGAGCGCGCGAGCTTCGAGTAGGGAGTTTCCTTCGGCACGCCCTGATCGCCGCCCTTCCACAACGGAGTCGGTTCGCCGAGATAGTCGATGCCCGTCCAGACGAATTCTCCGCAGCAGTAGCGGTCCTTCTCCATGCGCGCGAACTCGACGTCGGGAATGTCACTCCAGTCGGCGGCGCAGTGATCCCATCCGCAGACCTTCCAATCCTTGAAGTCGTAATCGGTCTTGTAACGGGCCGGACCCTTTCCGTAATAGCCGAAATCGCTCAGCGCCGAGCAGCTTTCGGAATAGAGGCAGGGCTTGTCGGGATAGCGCTTGTGGAAAGGCGCATAACCGGCCCCGTAGTTCCAGCCGGCGAGATCGAGCTCCTTGAACATTCCGGTCGCGATCGCCTGGCCGTGGCAGCAGCCGATGCCGACGGGACGTGTCCGGTCCAGTTCGCGAATCGCCGCGCGGAATTCGCGGAAGCGCTCGGCGCACATGCCATAGTTCATGGACGGACTCTTCTTGCCCCAGTCCCAGCCGTTCGGATTGATCTCGTTGCCGATGGACCAGATGAAGACCGAGGGATGGTTGCGGTCGCGGCGGACGAACTGACGGAGGTTGCGCACGACATACGTCTCGAGGTTCTCCGTGTCCATGTATCGTCCCGAAGTGCGCTCCCACTTGTCGAAACACTCGTTCCAGACGAAGATGCCGAGCTCATCGCAGAGATCGAGCACCTTCGGATCGGGCGCGTTGTGCGAAGTGCGGAGCGCATTGAAGCCCATGTCCTTCATGATTAGGAGCTGACGCTTCATCACATCGCGATCGAAGGCCATGCCGAGCGGCCCCATATCGGAATGGAGATCGACGCCCTTGAGCTGCACACGGCGTCCGTTCAGATGAAAGCCGTCATCGGCGGTGAACTTGAAGGTGCGGATGCCGTAACGGAACTTCTCGCCGAAGAGCTCGAGCTCGTAGAGATAGGGATCGTCCACATCCCAGAGACGCGGATCGGCTATGACCTTGTCGAACTCGACGTGTCCGCGAACGGACGAATCGTAGGCGACGTGGACGGTCGCGAACTTCGCGCTAACTTCAGGCGTGGTGATTGCGAGCGTGCCGGGCAGGACGTGTTCGCGGGGACGCTTCACGAGCCGCACCTCGCGATAGATGCCAGCGCCCGGATACCAGCGTGAATTGTGATTGGTGGTGTCGCAGGTGACGCGTAGTGAATTCGCGCCTTCGCGCAGGAATTCGGTCACGTCGAGGAAGAAACTCATGTAGCCGTAGTCCCAACCGCCCGCAAGGACTCCGTTGACGTAGACCTGGGGACGCGCCATCGCGCCATCGAACTCGAGATAGTACTTCTCGCCCGCCTTGCGCGAAGATTCGAAGCCCTTCAAGTCGAAAGCGCGGCAATACTCGCCCGTACCCTTCCACGGCAGCTTGCCTGTGCCGCCATTGACATTTGGATCGAAAGGCCCGGCGATCGCCCAGTCATGGGGAAGGTTTACGTTCTTCCACTCGCATTTCTTATCGGTGCGGCGGAACTTCCACTCTCCGTTCTTCCAGACGACCTCGGCATTCAAGGCAAAAGTCGCAAGGGACAACGAAACGACGATCAGGGATTTCATGCTCATAAGTTCAGCGATATTATACTAAACTTTCCCCCGCCCAGACAACCGTTCGTCGACATTTGGCGCGCTACTTCACGCCGTCGAAGTGGAGTTTCTCGATCATGAACCAGCCCCAGAAATAATTGCGCTTCGCGAGGAACTGGTCTCCGCACGCTCCGTCTTTCTCAGTGTCGGGAGTGACGTTACGGATGACAATGTCGTTGTTTCCGGACTTGAGGAGTCCCGCGGGGATCTCAAACGGCTCCGCCGACCAGCGGTTCTTCTTCCACGGAACCTGTCCGCGGAAGACGGACTTGTCGTTGATGACGAGCTCCATCTCGGCCTTCGCCGCCTTCTCATTGTCGATGCCGGTGATGAGCAGCGTCACCGGACGGCTCGGCGAGTCGGTCAGCTTCACCCTGGTGAACACGAGTCCGAAGCCGCTGGTGGCGCGACGCAGAATGCGCAGGTCCGCCTTATCCTTTCGATAATAATTCGAGGCGCGATTAGGGGAACCTCCTCCCATGCCTTGCGCGGGAATCTCAATTCCCGCGGACGTCACCCGCTGATAGTTCGGAAAATCGACTCCCAGCGCCTTTGCCGGATCGGCTATGATCTCCTTTACGAGCGCGTTCTTCGTCCAGTTTTCATCAACCTTGAATTTCAGATCGAGAAAGGCCGTATCGTTGAACCAGGTCTTCACGCACAACCCCATGTAATAAACTCCAGTATCGCGGCAGATACGGCAGAATTCGCCATAGCGCTTCGCCCATTCCGGAAATTCGGCGGACGAGACATTGCCGCGCCCGCGGCAGATGTCCGTCAAATAGGACCAGAGGAAGAGAATCTTCTCATGGTGCACGGCCACGAGTCGCGCCGGATCGTTCGCAACCGCCGCCTCGGCCGCATCAAGAAACGCCAGTCCCTTTGCGGCAAACGGCTTGGTGACGAAGCCGCGGCGATGCTCCTCGCAGCCCTGAATCCAGTTTAGACGCTTCGGTTCGGACTGAATGAGATCGAAATATTTGAGCATTTCACCCGATGCCGCACCGTAAAAATCGCGCATGAACGCTTCAACGCCCGCCCGCACGTCGTATCGCGGATCTGCTTCGAGCTTGCCGAGCACATTGAGGCGTAGGTCGGCGAAGGCCCCGGCCTGGGAGATGCCGATGCGATGGACGGGCCAGAAGCCGAAATAGCGGGAAAGCAGCGCACGATGCTCTGCGTAATCGCGAATGGCCGTAACATCAAAATCAAAACCCGGCCACAGGCACATCCAATCTCCGCACTGCATCGGATAAAGGACGAGTCCCATCCGCGGACACTGCTGGCGCCAGCCGCTCATCGCCTTGCGTCCCTCATCGTTTATCGGCGTGTCCCACAGCATCTGGCTTGGCCAGGTACTCGTCGGATAGATGCAGTAGGTGACGAGCAGGTTGGGGTCGGCCTTCACGCCGCTTATCGGCGCGCGCTGCGTATCGACGTAGGAATAGATTGCGATGTACTTGTCGGGAAAATCCTTTTTCGTGCGCGCGAGAACCGCATTGGCGAAGGTCACGAGCGCATCCGAAGTCGAGCCCAGCGCCTTGCACTTCTCGCAGCAGCAAGTTTGCCCGATGCCATCGCCAGGCGCCAGCATGTAGCAGAGAGCGTCCGGATCGGCCCGCATCAGTTCCACGAAGCGTTCGCCGGTAATCCGCTGGAGTTCGGGATTCGTAAGACAGTACTGAAGCACGCCTGCACGGGTCTCGTTGCCGTGGCGCGTTCCGTCCTTCTGAAGCGCAAAGAACTCGGGATGCGAATCACCGAACTCCGCCGTCGTGATAATGGCAGCCGGCATCGAATGATCGACTGAAATGTTGCCCTTCTTAAGGCCAGCCGACATATTTGCGAAGATTCGATTGAACGAATAGCGGCCGCGCATCTCGACCATTGAGCCGATGCGACTCTGGTCAAGACGGAACGGAATCGCCGGCACGCGCACCGCTCCGAAACCGTCCGCAATCTCAAGTGCCGCGCTTTGGGGACGACGCCACTGCGTGCCGCCCAGGTATTCGATGCCGAGATCGCTCAGACAAGAATAGACACCATAGGCGATGCCTGCCGGAATCGCACCCGAGATGCCGAGGCGCGAAGAACGGACGCGATAAAGTGCCGCGCCAGTCAGGCCTTGCGTCTGCTTCAGCTCGTCCGCCGTAAAGAGACCCGCAACTTCTGCGGCACGTCCGACGAGAACAGCCGAAGCGGGAATATCCTTAACGTCGGTGAACGTCCGCACGGGCAGATAGTCGAAGCCGTTTTCAAAAAGCATGTAGCGGAGCATCCGCGCCGCCCTGAGTTCATCGCGGCGGCGAAGAGAATCCTGAGCATCCAGAATCGCAATGTCAGTCACCCGCCGACCATCGACCTGGACCGGTTTCGTCGCGGAAGGCGCGGGAGGAAGTTCAACAATGCGAATGTCCTTGGCCTCGAAGGATCCGCTCTTCCCCTCGATGACTATTGAAATTTGCGCACCATCGAGAATCCCCTTCGGAAGTTCGATATCCCACGAGAAACTCTTGAACTCACCGGCTGTTTTACCGAAGTTCTTCTGCCGCCAGATCGAACTTGGATCTTTCGAAACGAGCGAACGCTCCATCTGATTGGCGCTCTCGAAGACATAGGCGGTCGGTGCGTCGGACTTGTAGGACATCGTCAGCCGGGCGCGACGGCTTGCGCAATAGGCAGGGAAAAAATCCGATGCAAGCGGCACCGTCCTCTTCGGTGCATACTCGGAAAGCTGCACGTTGACCGAGTTCCAGCCGATGTGATCACCTTCCGTCCGATCCATCCGCCAGCTGACCTTCCGCGGCGGTCTGAGACAGGTGAGATTTTCGGGGACTTCAACCGCGACCAGCGAAAACGCCGCCAACGCGCCACACCCAAACAATGCGCATTTCATCTATTTCACACTTTCATCCATTCGCTGATGAGGGCGTGGCCGGTTCCGCCGTAGCTGTTACGGGAAATGACGATGGCGCGGACCTTGACCGCACCCTTGGGCAATTCCTTGAGCGCGATCGACGCCTTCACCTTCTTGGCCGCGGCACGCTTGCGCGAGAATACCGCATCCGGCTGGAACCAGAGCGAACTCACGCTGCCGCGTTTCTTCTTCGGATCTTCGAACTCGACCTCGAACTTGACCTCGTATTCAAAGGGACGCGCGGTAGGATTCGCAAACGCGCCATTGAACGAGACCTCGATCTCATTCTTCCGGAGCTTGAGTTCGGCGGTCGTGCCCGCAGGAAAGACGGGACGCTCCCGCTTCAAAAGCGCGCGCACGGAATAGGAGCTCGGCTTGGCGGGAACGGAAAAGACGAGCGCCTCGTCCAAATTCTCGTCATGGATGAAATCGCGGCGGACGATCACCATGCGGTCATCGTAGACGCTCACGATCTGTCCGTGCCGCGCGTCGAGATTCGTACGGTAGTTGGGACGTCCCTTGCGTCCGCTCGGCAGACAGACATAGCTCAGCGTCGAGGTGCCGATCGAAGTGAATTCGCCGCGCCAGTACGAACGCTTGTCGGTGAGGGGACGATGGGAGTGTCCGGAGAACGCGACCGCATTCTGATAGGGCGCGAGGCAGCGCGTGGACTGTCCCTCGTCATCGCCCCACGAATCGGAGCCGTAGATCGTCCCCGCCGGCGTCGCGTGCTGGAAATAGAAGAACGGCTGGTCGGTATTGACCTTCGAGATGTTCTCCTTGAACCAATCCTCGAGACCGCGGATGCCCTGCCAGGTGTCCCAATGTCCGCCGATGAAATCGTAGCCATTCACGTTCTTGATGTAGATCGGCGAATATTCCTCGTTGAAGCACTGCTCCCAGCACTTCGCGAGACCGATCTTGCGCAGCTCGAGCTTCGCTGCCTGTTCGTAGGTAAGTCCGTGCACCGCAAACGCCTTGTCCATCGCCGCGTCGCGATAGGCGAGGCCTTCGGGATCGTGATTGCCGTAGACGAAAAGCTTTTCGACATGCCGTCCGTCCGGTGCGGTGTCATCGGGGAACACCTCGTACCACGCGCGGGACACGTTCTCGAGCTGCGGCAGGATTCCGTGATCGGCCATATCACCGACGATCATCACCGCATCGACTCCCTCGTCACGGAAATGACGGAGCGCCTTGCGGAAGATAAGAGTCGAGGTCCAGTCCGTGATATGAATATCGCTCACCACACCGAACTTGACGTTGGGACGTCCCGAAAGCGCTCCACCGGGCGCGAGGCATCCGGAAAGCGAAAACGCCGCGGCACCGGCGATAAATCCACGTCTGGAAGAGAAAATGTCGTTCATTATTTCGAGTCCTTGTCCTTGTTTATGTCCTTGTTTGACGCTGAAATTACCCGTCCTTCAGGCGGCAGAGCGTCCCTTGACAATCCAACCGCCGCGAGCACCTTGTCCGTCGTC
>DCIL01000020.1:11509-12597 GCA_002315875.1 Verrucomicrobia bacterium UBA1727
AAATGCGCCTTGCAATGGTTCATGAGCCAATTGGGACCATTCTTCTTCACCATCTCCTCCGCCAACGCCCGCACCCGCGGATCACTCGAGCCAAGGGGAATGGTAGGTGTAGGCATAGATTCGAGGGGAGACATCATGTCGCGAAGGAAGATTTCGCGGGCGATCACCGATGCCGCGGCAACGGCGATGTCGCTTTCGGCCTTGTGGCGCTGGACGATCTCCGCCTTTTTGCCGCGCTCCTTCAAGGCGCGCTGAATCGTCGCTTCGGTGGGCGCAAACTGATCGACCACCACCCGGCGCTTCTCCGCCGATTCGCCGCGCACGTCGAGCTTGGTAAGCAGTTCCTCGATTGCGGTGCCGTGCGCCCAGGCAAGCATTCGGTTGATGTTCTTGATCTTGGCGTAAAGCCGATTGTAGGCGGCGGGACCGAGCTTGACGATGGCATAGCGGCCGGCGCCCATTGCCTCGCGCAGGAGACGTCCCGCCTCCAGCACCTGCTCATCGGACATCTGCTTGCAGTCCTTGACCTCCAGCTTGACGCGGCGATCGTTCTTGGTGAAGTAGGTAAAGCCGTCGATTGCCGCGAGCACCTCCTCGTCCACCTGGCAACAGCAGACGACGAGGGGACCGAAATAATCGCCCTTTCCCGATTCATCGCTGCCGGCATGAGCGCTGAACAGTTCAGGATTGAGTTCCTTTTCGTAGCCGAGCGTGGCCGCGCCGAGCACCTTCGGCTCGAGTTCGAACAGGACGAAATCCTCCGCGCCAGAGCCCATCACGCAGAGCTTGCGCTTGCCGTGCTTGTCCTTGGAGTACAACGTGGCGTTGAAATGATCGCCCTCGATGGAATAGAGCGAATACGGAACCTCACGTTTCCGATAATTGCCGTTCACCATCAAACCCAGCAGTAGTTCCTGCTGATCGTTCGTCAGCTCGTAGGTATAACACGATTTCTTGGGTGCGTCGTCCATCAACGCAAATTATACCATTCTCCCCTTCTCACAAACAAGAGGTTGACCGAACCACCATAACCCCGACTTTTCGGAATAACTTAGACCTTCAGTTCGGTCTCCGGGACCCGTTTCCGC
>DCIL01000058.1:0-136 GCA_002315875.1 Verrucomicrobia bacterium UBA1727
CGGAAGCGGCCCGTCTTGCCCTTGAGAATCTCGGCGAGCGACTTGAGGACGCGATTGCCCGGACCCGTCACCGCGCGGCCGTGGCGGCCGTTGTCGAAGACCGCGTCAACGGCTTCCTGCAGCATGCGCTTCTCGT
>DCIL01000058.1:204-338 GCA_002315875.1 Verrucomicrobia bacterium UBA1727
GGTTGTTGCGGTTGATGACGCGGCGATAGAGATCGTTGAGGTCGCTCGTCGCGAAACGCCCGCCTTCCAGCGGAACGAGCGGACGCAGTTCCGGCGGAATGACCGGCATCACGTCGAGCACCATCCACTCGGGC
>DCIL01000058.1:366-542 GCA_002315875.1 Verrucomicrobia bacterium UBA1727
CGGGCTTCGAGTTCGACACGCGGAAACCCTCGACCACCTTCATGCGCTTGGCGATTTTCTTGCGCGTCTGCTTGGAGCGGGTGTTCTCCATCTGCTCCTCGAGCTCGTGCATGAGATCCTCGAGATTGACCTTGCGCAAGAGCTTGCGGATCGCCTCGGCGCCCATCTCGGCCTTG
>DCIL01000058.1:561-1527 GCA_002315875.1 Verrucomicrobia bacterium UBA1727
GGCCTTGAAGCCGTCGGTGTACTTCGCCTCGGCATCCGTATACTCCGACTCGGTGAGGATCTGCCCCTCAACGAGCGGCGTCGCACCGGGCTCGGTGACGATCCAGCACTGGTAGTAGAGCACGCTCTCGAGCTCGCTCGTGGTCTTGTCGAGCAAAAGCCCCATACGCGAAGGCGAACACTTGAAGAACCAGATGTGCGAAACCGGCACCGCAAGCTCGATGTGGCCCATGCGCTGACGACGCACCGACGACTGAGTCACCTCAACGCCGCAACGGTCGCAGACGATGCCCTTGTTCTTGAGACGCTTGTACTTGCCGCACGCGCACTCCCAGTCCTTGGTCGGCCCGAAGATCTTCTCGCAGAAGAGTCCGTCCTTCTCGGGACGGTAGGTGCGGTAGTTGATCGTCTCGGGGGTCTTGACCTCGCCGTGGGACCAGCTGCGGATCGTCTCGGGCGATGCAAGCTGAACCTTGACCGCATCGTAATGGGCGGAGGCACTGAAGCTGCCGCCGAAAATATCAGAGGTGTTGTGAGGATTCATTTTGATTTTCCTTATTTACCCTTGTTAAATTTCAAGTCGTTAGATCGAGTTGGAGTTGGAGTTCGAGAATGGTTGTTGAATTCCTTTCTCGAACTCGAACTCGCGCTCGAACTTACAGATTTAACGCCCCCGCCAGCAGGTCGCCATCGGCCTCCTTGTCGGCCGCCGGCGCCGCCGCGTCGATGTCTTCGAACTTCTTCGCATGCTTGCTCGTTTCGCCACCCAGCATCTGGGTGTCGAGGCAGAGGCCACGAAGCTCGTGGATCAAGACCGAGAACGACTCGGGCATGCCGCTGTCGAGGATGTTCTGACCCTTGACGATGGACTCGTAGATCTTCGTACGGCCCTGGACATCATCCGACTTGACCGTAAGGAGTTCCTGCAGAGCGTACGCAACACCGTACGCCTCGAGCGCCCACACCT
>DCIL01000058.1:1557-3294 GCA_002315875.1 Verrucomicrobia bacterium UBA1727
CGCCCATACGCTGACCGCCGAGCTGGGCCTTGCCGCCGAGCGGCTGCTGCGTGACGAGCGAATATGGACCCGTCGCACGCGCGTGGATCTTATCGGTAACGAGGTGGTGAAGCTTGAGCATGTAGATGACGCCCACGACGACCTTCTGCGCGAAGGGCTCGCCGGTAAGACCATCGTAGAGAACGGTCTTGCCTTCGGGACAAATCCAGCTCTGCTCTCCCTCGTCCTTCTCCTGGACCTTGCGGGCCTTGTTGAGCAGCTCGTCGATCTCGCTTTCCTGCACGCCGTCAAACACCGGCGTCGCCGCATGGAAGCCGAGATAACGGCACGCGAGGCCGAGATACGTCTCGAAGAGCTGACCGAGGTTCATACGAGAAGGCACGCCCAGCGGATTGAGCACGATGTCGACCGGACGGCCATCCGGCAGGAACGGCATGTCGCAACTCGGCAAAATGCGCGAAACGACACCCTTGTTACCGTGACGACCGGCCATCTTGTCACCGACTGAGAGATTCTTCTTGTCGACGAGGAAGACACGCACCTGCTTGACCGCCTCGCCATCGCCGCCGAAATCTCCGAAGAGACCGCCGTCACCGCCTTCCGCGGCATCTTCGATCGCCGCGAACTCCATCTCGAACGGATCCATGATCGCCTGCACGCGATCGTGATCGGCGCCAGATGCCATCTCCCAGTGACCGTGGGCCTTGGCGAGCGACGCGAGTTCGCCCTTCTTGATCTTCTTACCGGCGGAAACGATCACATCGCCGCTCACGGTATCCGTAATGTCGGCGTTGACCTTCTCGTTCATGAGCTCGCTGACGAGCTTGCCAAGGAGATCCTTCTCAAGCTTCGCAAGCTGGTTCTTACGCTTCTTCTCGGCATCCTTCTCGCTCTTCTTCGCCTTGCGCGCATCCTCTGCCTCGAGCTGCTTCTGGCTCTGCACCTGCACGCCCATCACGACGCCGGTCGTGCCCGGCGGGACGGTAAGCGAAGTGTCACGCACATCCGCCGCCTTCTCGCCGAAGATCGCCCTCAAGAGACGCTCTTCCGGAGAAAGCTCGGTCTCGCCCTTCGGCGTCACCTTGCCGACGAGAATGTCGCCCGGCTTAACTTCGGCGCCCACGCGGACGATGCCGTCGGGCCCGAGGTTCTTCAGCGCATCTTCGCTGACGTTCGGAATATCGCGGGTGATCTCCTCAGGACCGAGCTTCGTGTCACGCGCCGTGCACTCGAAGTTGATGATGTGAAGCGAGGTGAGCGCATCTTCGCGCACGAGCTTCTCGTTGACGAGAATCGCGTCCTCGAAGTTGTAACCACGCCAGCTCATGAACGCGACCAAGAGGTTCTTGCCAAGCGCAAGTTCGCCCTGATCGGTCGCCGGACCGTCCGCCAGGCAGTCGCCCGCCTTGACCTGATCGCCCTTCTTGACGTTCGGCTTCTGGTTGAAACAGGTGCCGGAATTGCAACGGCGGAACTTCTGGAGGTTGTAACGGATGACGCCCTTCGACGCCTCCTTCTCGTAATCGTAATCCTCAGGCTTCTCGGGATTGGGCTCGACACCCTTCGGCAGCGACCCGTCCTTCGAGACGAGAATCACATCGGCCGATACATAGGCGACGACACCGTCCTGCAGCGCAGTGACGATGACCTGCGAGTCCTTCGCCGAGACGCCTTCGAGACCCGTGCCGACGTACGGACGCTCCGTAGTCATGAGCGGCACGCCCTGACGCATCATGT
>DCIL01000011.1:0-8717 GCA_002315875.1 Verrucomicrobia bacterium UBA1727
CACCGTCCTCGAACGTGAGCGTCCGACCGGCAATCTCTTTGATCAGCTTCTCCTTCTTAGCCGACGAGAGTCCGCCTTTCTTGGAGGCATTGTACTTGACGATTTCCTCTCCGGTGATCTTCGCAGGATCGTACTCCGCCTCAAGCAACGGCATCACCTCGGGTATGATCTCCGCCTTCTCGAGAACGAATCCGTATCCGCCACCCTTCACGACGCCGGTCACCTTCTTGATCTTCGCCGTCTCGTCAAGGGCCTTGACCGTCTTAGCCGTCTGCGCATCCTTCGGCACCGCATCCACATACCAGTCAGGGTCGGCGAAGCTCGCACCAGGAATGGAAAACTTGATTGAGACCTTCACCTCGTCGCTGAACGTCGTGCCGACAGACGTGACAACACCGTCCTCGAACGTGAGCGTCCGCCCGGCAATGGCTTTTATAAGAGTCTCTTTTTGGGCAGATGTATATCCACCTTTTTTCGATGCATTCTCTTTAACGATATCGGCACCAGTTGCAGTCGCATAGTCGAGCGCAAAGGACGGCCTGTACGCAATCATGCCAAGCGACAGGACTACACCAACCGCCACAATTCTCTTATTCATTTACTCTTTCCTCCATGCCCTGTTAGTTTGCGCGGACGGAAAGAGAGGGCGCAATCTCCATCCACTTATATACTGCATACCTAAATTCAAAATCTTATGCGGGTGTTGCACCTTTGAAGAGCGCATTCCTCGCAGCGTTTCTCTGTCCTTGGAATTGTTCCTTCGGGCAGGGGTATTATCTCAAATTCCGGGCGGGGTAAACAATTTCTTAATTTGCCGACAATTTCACGATTATGCCGCAAGTTCACGATTGCCAGCGGAAATACACTATTTTGCCGCGACAAGGGCAAAGCAAAACGGCTTGTGGTAAAATCACAATCTCCACTAACGAGGATCCATCATTCCCTAGGACAATACAATGTTCAACTTTAGATTAGCCTGATATTTGGCTGTGTCGGCGATTTCTCGCGCGGTATTGCGGAAAGTATTCGCGCTCCTCATTTTCCACGAGGTGCAATGGATCCGTGGCAACACGCCTATCCTGCTTGCACACTCAATTGAAGTCAAAAAAGCTCAACTCCAAAAGCAACATCCACCGCGGCGGATTTCTCGCGCGGTCTTGCCCGTCATTCGCTTGATGACATTTGCAAAATGCGTAAGAGAGATGAAGCCGGATTCTTCGGCAATCTCCGATATCGGCTTCTGGGTCTGCGTCAGTAACCTACGGGCGTAGCAGGACTGTTCCTGTCGGATATAAGCGGCAGGACCTTTCAAGCCCGCCTCCTTGAAGGCCCGACTCAAGGCCGTATGACCGATATGCAGCTGTTCGTAGAGTGGGGTTAGGCGGACAATCTTTTTCTTAAGGTTTTTCCTGATCTGCTGAATTGCCGCGCTCACAACGGCATTCGCCCCCACGCGCAGGTCATGCGCGTACGTGACAAGCGCATCAGAAAGTCGCGCCATCAGTTTCGTGTGGTCGATTGCGCCTTTCGCTTCGAAGCGATGCTTGACCTCACGAAAGAGTTCTATCTGCGTGCTGGTCGGTCCGTGAATGCCATTGAAGAAACCGAACCGGTCGAAAAATGAGGCAACACCATTACCCTCGAAAATCGCGTAGACAAGAAGATTAACCTCGTCCAACGCCTCTATTGAAACCCGCTGCTCTGGATAAATGACAATGGTCTCGCCAGATGAAAGCACAATCGGATCTCGTCCCTCCAAGGTAAATTGAAAACGTCCCCGATAACAACGAAGAACATCACCGCCATCAAAATATACATCGCGAATCATCACGCCTGGCTTGGCAATCTGCTCCGCCATCAGCTGAATGCGTACATCGCGACAGAGAACCTTATTTGTCGGCACCGTATCTTGGCAATATGAGAAATCCGCCTCGCGCTTAGGCGAAACGACTCTCTTGCTTTTTCGACCTGTCATTCTCTTATTCACTCGTTGCTCTACAATACACTGCCTGTCTCGTGTACAAATCTTATGGGTGAATCTCTAACAAAATAGAGCGGCGCACTCTCGTCTTCGCGTCTTTCGAGAGGCACCGCTAAGAGCCCAGAACAAAACACGAATAGAAAGTGCGCCGCGTGATTGCTCACGTAGCGCACAGTCCGTATTTCACTTCTATTTGGGGCGCTCGAGGATCGCCTATCAGCAAAGCGTCAAAAATCGGAATCTTCCGTACTGTCAATACCTGCTGCGGTGGGACGGTGTCTGATTTCTCCTTTTACGGCTGAAGGGACATTGGATTTATCCGCGGCGGCGGGAGCTTCGCATTTTTCATTGCTGCTATTATCCGTTTTAATGCCTTTGCTTGCGGTGGCATGGTTGAAGTATTCGGCACGACGCTTCATCAGTTCTTTCTTGGTTTTTGGACCTCTAAATTCAAGTGAATTGTAAGCCACATCGAAATCCTCGATGTAAGAGCGAATATCAGCGCTCCTGTCTTGATTTATAAAATTCAAATATGAACCCTTGCGAAATATGTAATGAACACCGCATTGTTTAAGTGGCTTTTTCGTCCGATTAATCAAAACGCAGTCATCCAAGCACAACCGCGACTCAGGAAGCCCCTCAATCGATGCATCCAATGTGCCTGGACCAACTACCCAATAATAGCGATTGGTATCTAAAATAATCGGCTCCTCATACTTGATTTCCTGATTATTCAAGCGCATAATCGTTCCGAACTCGTTCTGCCCAACTTTATTGTCGTTCGTCGATAACTTCTTTGGGGGATTTGGCCGCTCAACAACATTGGTTATGACTTCCGTTACAAGCACGCGCGGGGCGTTCGTGGATCGCGCCCCTGTTAGGGCATCGCCTTCGGCGACCTGCTTCTCCCGGGGGATATCCCTACCACCGAACATCGCAAAAGCAACGGCCACAATCATCGCCAATGCTACACCGCAACACGCTATGATTCGTCCGCTGTGGCGATGGCGAATGGCTCTCGCAAAAGCACCGACGTCCGCATACCGCCGCTCGGGAATCGAACTCGTCGAACGGCTGATGATCCGCTCCCAGGCGTGAGGAGGCCGTCCTCCGAAACACTCGTTTGCGAGCATTCCGAGCGCATGAATGTCCGTTGCAGGAGAAACCGCGCCGCCGTTGAACTGCTCCGGCGCGGCATAGCGCGGCGTCCCCATTCCGACCGCCTTGCCATCCACCAGCGTAACCGACATGCCCGAAGAAGACGTTCCAGCGGAAAATTCCTTCACCAGACCGAGATCGATCAATACCAGCTCGCCGTTCGATGCCGAAGGCGCAGGCAATGTCATTCGGCTTCTCTCCATTGACCGCAAGCCGCGTGAAAACTTGTTTCGTAAGCTCGCTCACCGTTTCATCAGCAAGATATTGCTTAAGGGCAATTTCAAATACGGAATCACGCCAGCTTTTGTAGGCCAGCTCTTCGTCAGCGCCGGCGGACTCCGGCTCTAGAGCTTCAGATTTCAACTCCTGCCGTATGGACTCCTCGCGATTATTGTCCGCAAGCGCCCTCAAGGCCTTATGCCGCAGAATACCAGTCAGATAATTGTGAAATGATCCCTTCTCATCCGGCACATAATGATAAACCGGAAAGACGCGAATCAACGATATGAGCGTTTCCTGAATTACGTCATCAGCATCAAGCGAGGGAAAGTTCTCGAACATGAATGTGGACATCATCGGCCGATAGCGCGCGACGAATTCTCCCCATCTTGCGTGTTGTGTATCGCAAGCGAGATCCCGCAAGAGCGTTGTCGAGGTCAGTGGTACGTTAGACATATCTGGAATTTTTGATATTATACCATTTTCAAATTAGTCAGGTGCGCCTGCGAGTAGAAGATGTCATCTGGATATGATAAAATACGCGAGACTTTCAAAGTGCAATACTCCAACCTGGTGAACGGTACCGACATAATTGAAGAATTCGGGAAATGCTTCAAGCCGCCGCGCGGAAAAGACGGACGGATTGAAGTGGCGATTCCTGCGCTGACAGGATCGGCAGACGCGTTCCTTGCACTCGTCCTCACTGGAACGGACAACATCGTGCTGGCGGTAACTCCCGGCATTCCAGAGGCGGAACGGCTGGCGGACGACCTACGGCTGCTGAGTGCGAAATCGCCTGTACGGATACTTGACTTTCCTTCCAAATTCAATGGTGACAAGGCGGCGATCGGTGCTCGCATAAAGACCATCGCGGCACTCCGTGCCTGGCCGATATCCCCTTATCCGGCAGTAATCGTCGCCCCGTATCAGGCGCTGGCGCAGTCCATTCCCTCCAGCGCCGTACCTACCCTGCGGCTTGGCGACGCGCCAATCTCCTTCAGCGAGGTTTCCGCAAAACTCGCCGAACTCGGATATCGGCGCGTTCCGCAGGTAGAGGCGGAAGGCGACTTCTCCGTCCGCGGCGGAATCATCGACGCCTGGTGTCCCGACGAGGAGTTTCCCGTGCGCGCCGAATTCTTCGGGGACGATCTCGAGTCGCTGAGAAAGTTCAATCCTGCCACGCAGATTTCAATCGAACGCATAGACGCGGCGGAACTTTTACCGGTAAGCGAAGAGACGAACGCAAAGGACGGAGAAGAGGCGACTTCCACAAACCAGAAGACGCTGCTCAGCGCGTTGCCTACTAAGGCCCTCGTGCTGGCGCTTGACCATAACGAGTATTCCCTCTCGTCGCTCTCCGACAAGGAAACGCTGGACAAGTACAGTTTCGTCTACACCGGAGATCCCGCGCCACAGGGCATCGTCACCTGCGATTTTCTGACGAGTCCCCTTCCCGGCTTCGCGGAGCTCGGTGCGGACGAGGCGCACCATCCCGAACTCTTCGATGCCGCCCGTCGCCGCCTCGACCATCATCTGGCCGCGGCGTCCAAGCGCGGCATTCCCGTCTTCAAGATCGACGAACTTGCCGGTGGTTTCGAAATCGGGTCGATGATCGTCGTCACGAAGTCGGACCGCGTCTTCGCCAAGCACAAGCTCTCCGCCCGCCACCGGACCAATGCCGCGGTTTCCCAAGGTCCGCGGCTCAACGACTTCGACGATCTCGAACCAGGCGAGTACGTAGTCCACATCGACTATGGCGTCGGACGCTACATCGGATCGTCCCAGATCGTCGATTCCAGCGGCGGCAAGACAGAGGTCTTCACCATTGAATACGCGGACGGTGGCAAGCTGCACGTTCCGGCGGCGCACGCTCATCTCCTCTCGCGCTATGTCGGCGTAAAAGGCGAGAAGGTACAGCTGCATCGGTTGGACGGCAAGCGTTGGGCCAAAGACAAGAAGGAAGCCCAGCGAGCCGTCACCGATCTCGCCGCATCGCTGCTCGAGACCCAGGCCAAGCGCGACCTCGTGCCCGGATACAAGTATGAGGTCCGTTGCGAAGGACGCGAAGCGTTCGATTCTGCTTTTCCATACGAGGAGACCGAAGATCAACTTTCGGCCATCGCCGCAATCGACAAGGATCTCGCCGCACAAAAGCCGATGGACCGGCTCATCTGCGGTGACGCGGGATACGGCAAGACGGAAGTGGCGATGCGCGCGGCGTATGTCGCGGTGATGAACGGACGTCAGGTAGCGGTGCTTGCGCCGACAACGGTTCTCGCAGAGCAACACTTCGAGACCTTCACCAGCCGCTTCGACGGAACGCCGGTCAGGATAGAGTCCGTCTCGCGTTTCCAGTCCAAAGGCACGCACAGCGGAACCTTCAAACGCATCGCCACCGGGGTCTGCGACATCGTCATCGGCACTCACGCCATCCTTACGAACAAGATCTGCTTCCGCGACCTCGGACTCATCATTATCGACGAAGAACAGCGCTTCGGCGTAAGGCACAAGGAATTTCTCAAGCGCCTCCGCGCGACTGCGGACGTACTGACGCTGTCCGCAACCCCGATTCCGCGCACGCTCTACCTCTCGATGACCGGCGCGCGCGACCTTTCGCTCCTCAGATCTCCGCCGCGCGAACGCGTGGCGGTCGAGACGCGAATCGTTCGTGATTCCGACGAGGTGATACGCGCCGCCATCGAATCCGAACTCCTGCGGGGCGGACAGGTCTTCTTTCTTCACAACCGCGTCTCGTCGATCCATGGCGTAGAGAAACGGCTCAAGTCCATCGTGCCGCACTCGCGCATTGTCGTCGCACACGGGCAGATGGACTCGAAGACGCTCGCGCAGAAAATGCGCGACTTCGAACGCGGCGAATACGACATTCTTCTTTCGACGACCATCATCGAATCGGGAATCGACATTCCGCGGGCGAACACCATTCTCGTATCCGAAGCGCAGATGTTCGGCATGGCCGATCTCTATCAGCTGCGCGGACGCGTCGGTCGCTCCTCGCGGCAGGGCTATGCCTACTTCCTGCTGCCGTCATCTGGCATCATCGACTCCGACGCGCGAGAACGGCTTGAAGCGCTCAAGCGTCACGGCGGACTCGGCAGCGGCTTTAACCTTGCAGTTCGCGATCTCGAAATCCGCGGCGCCGGCAACCTGCTCGGATCGCAGCAATCGGGACACATTGCGGCCGTCGGTTTCTCGCTCTACTGCCAGTTGCTGCAACGCACGATCGCATTGATGAAGGGAGAGAAGGTGCGCGAGGTCGTTGATGTACGGCTCAACCTCGACTTTACGAATCCGCAGCTTTCCTACGAATACATCGAAGAGGACGTTCAGCGAATGTCGCTGATGAAACGCTTTGCCGAAGCTCAGGACGTCCGAATCGTCAAGGCGCTGGCGGACGAAATGCGCGACCGGTTCGGTCCGCCGCCTCCGGAGACGATCCAGTTCGTGCATCTCGCCCGACTGCGCGTCCTCTGCGCCAACAGCGGCATCTCCAGCATCGATGTAAAAGGAAAGCGAGCCGTCTTCTACAAGAACGGCTCGCACGAGATCGCTTTCGTCAAAGACCTTAAGGCGGTTACGCCCGATCGCCGACTAAGCGAATTGGAAACGATTGTCAGAAGTTCCCGTTCGCCACAACCATGATCGGCAGCGGACCTTCGGTGATCAGGTTGACGAACCCGATCTGAATGCCGCGCATGCGTTCGCAGGCGTTAACGACACCGATCTGAAAACCATCGACGTCATCCGCCAGATTGAAGAAACCGACCTGGCCGCCGGCAATGCGCAACGAGTAGTTAATGCCGCCGATCTGTCCACCGCCGAATTCCGCCTGATTGGCATTGATGACGTTGATGCCGAGACCATAGCTGTCGGCATTGTTCCAGTTGAGTCCGCCGACCGTCAGACCCGCATAAGACATGTTGTAGTTGACAAGGCCGACCTCAACGCCGGCACCTTCGCCGAAAACGCAATTGAAAAGACCGGCCTCAAGCGAGCCGGTATTGCCGCTCGCCGAATTCGCAATGCCCCAGCTGACGCCGTAGACATCGTTGTTGTAACCGAAAAGACCGGTCAGACGAAGACCATAGACGTTGGAAGTGGTCCACGGAATCTGCACGGGCGCGGCAATGCCGACCCCGAACGGCGACCAGGTCCATTCCGCCTTGGCGCTCGTGGCACCGAAAAGAACGAGGGCGAGCGCAAGCGCCGCCGATGCGGACATGAGTTTCTTCATCACTTTGCCTCCTTCTGATCCTTGAACGTCACCACGCCCTTGCCGACGCGGCAGACACCGATGACATTGTAGGGCTGACGATTGCGCTTGAGCACGTATTCGACCTTCTTGAGCTCACGCTTGGGAACGATCACCACGAAACCGATGCCCATGTTGAACACACGGTACATCTCATCGTGATCGACCTTGCCCTGGTTCTCGATGAACTTGAAGATCGTCGGCACCTCCCACGCGCCACGGTCGATCTCGGCATTGACCGCCTTCGGCAACACCCGCGGAATGTTATCCTGGAAGCCGCCGCCGGTGATGTGCGCCATGCCGTTGATCTTGATCTTCTTGTCGAGAAGAGCCATCACGGGCTTGAGGAAGCTCTTGTGCACCGCCAGAAGCGCGTCACCGAACGTCTGCGTCGTTCCGGGAAGCTTGTCCTTGGGGGTATAGCGGCAGAGATCGAAGATCACGCGGCGAGCGAGCGAAAAGCCGTTCGTCTGAAGTCCGTCGGACGGAAAACCGATGATGACATCCCCCGCGCGGATAGACTTGCCGGTGATCAGCTTGGACTTCTCGACCGTGCCGACAATCGTGCCGACGAGATCATATTCACCGAGCGGATAAAGACCGGGCATCTCGGCGGTTTCGCCGCCGAGAAGCGCCATGTGATTCTGCTTGCAGGCCTTGCAAAGGCCAGAGACCACGCTCTTGAAGACAACGGGATCGACCTTGGCCGTTCCCACGTAATCCATGAAGAAGAGCGGCTTGGCACCCATCACCAGAATGTCGTTGACGCAGTGGTTGACGATATCCTGGCCGACGGTGTCATGCTTCTTCATCATCGCCGCGACCTTGAGTTTCGTGCCGACGCCGTCGGACGAGGCCACGAGAATCGGATCCTTGCCCTTGGGCACGCGAAAGAGCCCGCCAAACGCGCCGATGTTGCTCAGCGCGTTCGCGGTGCGGGTGGAGGACACCATCTGCTTGATCGAGCCGACGGCGTTCATCTTGACGTCAATGTCGACGCCAGCGGCCGCGTACGCGGATTTCTTGGCGGGTTCTTTATTCATGGTGCGGATTTCCTGAAAAGGATTACAGCTTGTCGTTCGAGCCGAG
>DCIL01000011.1:8864-9128 GCA_002315875.1 Verrucomicrobia bacterium UBA1727
TCGGAGTCGATGTTGATCTTGCAAACCGCGCTCTTCGCGGCCTTGCGGAGCTGCTCCTCGGGAATGCCAACAGCGTCAGGAAGCTTGCCGCCGAACGCGTTGATCGTGTCGACGTGCTCCTGCGGGACGCTGGACGAACCGTGAAGGACGATCGGGAAGCCGGGGAGCTTCTTCTCAACGGCCTTGAGGACGTCGAAAGCGAGCGGCGGAGGAACGAGCTTGCCCGTCTTCTTGTCGCGGGTGCACTGCTCGGGCTTGAACTTG
>DCIL01000011.1:9221-9421 GCA_002315875.1 Verrucomicrobia bacterium UBA1727
TCGTGTAGTGGCTCTCCTCGGCCTGAACCTCGTCCTCAACACCGGCGAGAACGCCGAGCTCGGCCTCGACGGTGACGTCATGCTTGTGAGCGTAGGCGACGACCTTCTTGGTGAGCTTGATGTTATCCTTGAACGGAAGCGAGCTGCCGTCAATCATGACGGACGAGAAACCGCTGTCAATGCAGCTCTTGCACGTCTCG
>DCIL01000011.1:9490-40301 GCA_002315875.1 Verrucomicrobia bacterium UBA1727
AGCCGAGCTCCTTGGCGTACTGAACCGCGCCTTCGGCCATGTAACGGAGAATCGTGGGGTTCGCATACTTGCGGGCGCCCTTCGAGACCTGCATGATAACGGGCGACTTCGTCTCGACAGCGGCCTGAACGATGGCCTGCATCTGCTCCATCGTATTGAAGTTGAACGCGGGAATCGCATAACCGCCCTTGACGGCCTTAGCGAACATCTTCTTGGTATTGACAAGACCAAGCTTCTTGTAACTGACCATTTGTGTTTCTCCTTAGAGTATTAGTGGATAAAAACGCGCGAATTATATCATTTTTGGCGTTAACAGTCAAATTGAAGCAGCAGTTGCGGCTGTCGCCTGAACACTGAAATGACGTTTTAGGGATTTGGGAAATTGGCGGCGAAGCGGACGAATGAGACCCCAAAGATTGGACGCAAGCCGCAGCGAATCGTGACGAATTGCGCACCGAAGAAGTTCAATCTCGCCTTTATTGTCTACAGGAATCGCATCCTTGACCATTAGTCCGCGCTCCACTGCCGCGCTAACAATCCACGCTCGCGCCAGATCTGCAAGCGTATGGTCATCTTCATAGAGTCCGCCGACATCACTATGCGAGCCCGGGAAAAGTTCCTCCTCGACCAGGGGGACGAATGGATAGAGCCCGCCACGCGGCAAGGCCTTTTTAGGAGCGCGCAGAGGAACATATGCGAAGAACCGCCGCGCCTCGTGCTCGGAAACCGCGTGGCGGGCATGACGAACGTTTTCAGGACACGTCTCGCTCACCTCAAGATCTGGAATGGCATCAACGGTGTCCCAGAGTCCGAGATACGTCACTTCAACGCCGAGTTTATTGAGCCACGCCGCGAAATGCCGCGCCAGCAAGGCCCCGCGCGAAAACCCGAAAAGGAAGACCTGCGGTGAGGTGTAGAGAGTAGGTGTAGGTGTAGAATGGACGAAGTAGTTCTGCTCGAACCAACGGCGGGCGCGGGCGAAGATCACCCTCCATCCGACTCCGGCGACTCCGCCGACGAACCATGAACCCACCTTGGCCCCGGGGCCATTTTCAAGATGACAAAGTTGCGCTACAGAATCGACAAGACATTGTTCATACACGAGGGAAACGTTGGTCTTCTTGCCGTGAACACCTTGGCCCGTCCCCTCGAAGAACAACGCGAGGTTCATCCGCGAACAAGTAGCATGAGTCGTCCGATTTCGCGCCCGGTCAACGGACGCTTCAGCGGCACCTCAATCGTCTTCTCTTCGCCCTCCGCTGGAAGAGCATCGAAATCAAGAACACCCTGGGCGATCGCCTTCGGGGTATCCTTCTCCCCCAGCATCTGTGCCAGCGCGTCCATCGGAGAACTGGCGATGTCCGCATATCCCGTCATCGCCTTTTCCATAAAATCGGCGCCCATTTTCAGCGCGTATTTTGCGGAGAGTCGCACGAAACGCCGCGCCAGCTGGATCGAAACGGGTTCGGTGATCGTGACGGCAATGCCGCAATGACCCTCGATCTCCTCACGAAAGAGACAGCGTTTCGTCCATTCCTCGGACGAAAAGTCAGCCGTCCCCTTCTTGAATGTCATTTCCCGCGCGGCGCTTTTCTTCGCAATGCCCGTCCGCGGCCAGATCAGATCGACCGCACCAAGATTGCGGCTCTTGAGGAGGCGCTTTTCCGGCACTCCCGTAAGTTCCGCCTTCAAAAGCAGAATCTCAACGTTCACCTTGTTGGTTTTTGCCATACGTTACCTCCAGTTTGGATCATCAATTCTGATGCTGCATGTCGCAGAGTTTGCGGTAGACACCGTTCTTCGCATAAAGCTCATCGTGGGTGCCGCGTTCGACGATCTTGCCGTGATCCATCACCAGGATGAGGTCGGCATCGCGAATCGTAGAGAGGCGATGCGCGATAGCGAAGACCGTACGGTTGGCCATAAGATTGTTGAGCGCGTCCTGCACCAGCTTCTCGGTCACTGTATCAAGCGCACTCGTCGCTTCGTCGAGAATGAGGATCGGCGGATTACGAAGGATCGCGCGCGCGATTGCGACGCGCTGGCGCTCGCCGCCGGAGAGCGCGAAACCCTTCTCGCCAGCCATACGCGCATAACCTTCGGGCTGGGCCATGATGAACTCGTGGGCGTTCGCCATCTTCGCCGCCGCCACGACCTGATCATGCGTGGCCCAGGGCGAACCGTATTTGATGTTCTCCTCGATCGTATCGTTGAAAAGGATCGTCTCCTGCTGGACCGATCCCACCAGACGGCGCAGGTCGGAAACGCGCATATCCCTGAGATCGATGCCATCCATCGTGATTCGACCGGATTGAGGATCGAAAAACCTCGCCAGCATTCCTGACACCGTGGTCTTACCTGAGCCGGTGCCGCCGACCACCGCGACCATCTTGCCGCGGGGGATGTCGAACGAAACGTGTGAGACCGCGTCATGGTCGGCGGTATCGTAGCGGAAGGAAACATCGTCAAAGACGACCTTGTCGTCGAAGGAGGTCTTCTCTTTTGCATCGGCCTTTTCGGGAAGTTCCATATCAAGATCCATGATTGACCAGATACGCTGCAGACTCACTTGGGCCGTCTCAATCTGAACGGCAAGATTCGACATCTGCTTAACCGGTTTGTAGATCAAAAGAAGCGGAGCCAGCATCGGAATCACATCCGCCAGCGTCACGTGCATGGCAAAGCACCAGACGAGAAAACCGCATATGAGCACGATGCCGATCGTCTCAACCGTCGGCCCGACCAACATGCCGGCGCGGACGGCGCGCAATGTGGACGACAGGACGTTGCGGTTTGCCTGGCAGTACTTTTCATTCTCGAATTCTTCCGCATTATAGGCCTTGATGACGCGCACGCAGGTGAAGACCTCATGCAGCCGTCCGCCCAGAACAGAACCTCGCTCCATGGTCTTGCGCGACCATTTGCGGATTACCTTGCCAAGACCGATGACCGGCAGCATGAACGCCGGCATGCCGACTACGATTATCGCCAGCGTTGGTAGCATCTGGTTTTCAATCGCAAACCAGATGATGAATCCGACCGCCAGCATGATTTCAAAAGGCGCACGGGCGAGTTCCGCCAACATGCCTTGTATGATCTGCTGGACGGCGGCCGGATCGCCGGCCGAACGCATCAGCAGCTGACCAACGTCTACGCGTCCGTGGAACTGAAGTGATTGTCGATTGATCTTCTTAAGCAGGTCGACACGGAGATCCGCAACCACGTGTGAAGCCGCCCATGTAAGGCAATACTGATTCAAGAACATGAAGAACCAGCGCAGAAACGCCACAAAGGGGATGCCGATTATCGCAACGAAAAGAAGCGGCACGCCGATGGATCCGTCCTCGTTTCGCAACTCGAATCCCAGCTTGTGGGCAACCCGCTCGACTTTCGGAAACCATGAAGGAAGTTGTGAGGCCTTCTTCAGCTCGCGCGCCATGCGATTCTCATCAGTCTTCGCAGGCGACTTCTGCACCTCTGGGCGCTGATCTGCCTTCTCGACCCCCTTCTCAAGGTCCTTAAACTTAGCCGTAACACTCGCCACATGCTCGTTCTCGCTTACCTTCTTCAACGCTGGTTGCACAACGCCGAAAATCGGGAGCAAAGTGCCGGCCGTCAACATGCCGCAGACAATTCCAACGACTATGCGAAACCTATAGCGCCTCGCGTATTTCCAAACACGACCATATGCCTCGCGCGCGGAATATTCTCGGTCAAAGAACTCTTTTGTATACTCAATGCCCATAATTATCGGTATTATACCATAAAACGTCCGATTGGGGATGTAAGCAATTCGCGATGGTTGTTTATGATATAATACCATTATGAAAAAGGAATATGACTTCATCTTCGGTCTTGGAAACGCGTGCAGTTGCACACAGACCATTCGCAAAGCCGGACTTCAATTCCTTTCGCTTCCCTTCGACTGGATCATCATGGAGGATAGCGATGACCTCCTTAGACGAGTTGACATCATCAAAAACAAGTTCCGCGGATGGTTCGAGCAAAAAGACCTGATCAAGATCAGATCCTATCCCGAAGGAAACAAGGACATCTACCGCAACGCGGCCACCGGAACCATCTTCAACCACGAGTTCAAGATGAACGAAGATCTTGCAACGCGATTTCCTGCCGTTCGTCAGAAATACGACCGCCGTATCGCCCGCTTCCTTGAGTTGCTCGACTCAGCAAAACGCATTTTAATTGTCCGCATGGATCGTCCCGACCAGGTTCCACTAACTTCGGAAGCGGACTGCCGCAACGCATTGACGCGACTCGGCGCGCTCTACCCACATGCGGAATTCTCTCTGCTTCACCTGACGATGGCCGAAGGCGTGGCCTTTCGCGACCGTCAAGTACAGGAGCCTGGCAACGGAATCCTGCGAATCGCCTTTGACTATCGTGACACGACGCCGGGCGTACCGCCTTTTGCCGTCAACTTCGACCAGACCGCAGCTGCGCTTTCCGAGGTCGCCACGGTCAAGGACTACCGCACCCAGGCGGAAAAACGCGCCTATTCCGATCAAATGCGGCGCGCAAGGTGGGCCAAGCACGGGGCTAAGACCTGGTTCGGCTATATTCTCGCCAAACTCAAGCTCGCTTAATCGTATCGCCCGAGGTCGTAGACTTTAGCCCATTCGTAACCGGACGAAAGTATCATTGCGGCAACCGAGCCGGAAGTGCAACCAGCGAGGAGTCCTCGGCATTTCGAAAGCAGCATGATCGAGACCATGTACTGCCTGGACATCTCCAACGCGCGAGCACCGTCGCCGATCGCACCTGAGCTGACCAAAAAACCCTGCTCATACTTCGGCATACAAGTCTGATAACGAATTAGCTTGTCACCGAACGCATCGCGGAAAAGCTTGTCAATGACGGGATCTTCAGTCGCCAGGAAAACCTTGGAATAGCCATGCTCACGACAGGCCGCCTTTGCATCCGCGACGACCTGTTCCGGCTCTGGCTGCACCTGATGCCATTTCGGCTTCAGCTTCAGATAATCAGTTCCGCGCGCCAGGCAACCGAGCACATTGCCGTCGCCGAAGTTCTCCGCCATAACCCGCCCGACCTCGGCGGCAATCGCATCGCTCATTCGCAGTTGCTCCTGAACGAGCTTTCGCCAGGCCAACAGCTCGGGATGCCCCTCCTTCAGGTAATAAGGTTGTGTCAGCGGCCCGATCTGAACAGGATTGTCTGAAGTAACTTGAAGACGACTGGTCTCCATCGCATCAATCGGAGAATAGGCGGTGCACTGCTTGAAGAAACATTCCCACGGATTAAAATCAAGCCGCTGTCCGCGATTGATGATGTTCGGCGGCGTCTGCATGTCCACATAGGGCGTCATACCGTTCTCCAACGCCCAGCGAATCCACCCAAGATTAGAATTGAAATGCGCAAAGAATCCACACCCCATGTCATTCCGACGAATCACGAGCACCGGCTTCTTCTTGCGCGGTAGCGCACAGACCCTCGGTTCCATCGAGCGTCCAGGCAAGCTCAGGATCTTGACGCCGAACAGATAGTACTTTCGGCGACCTCCGTTAGTAACAACTCTTTCTAACAATTTCATGATCAACCCCGTCAATATTGTCCAGCGGCAGAAACAGCAGCCAATGCCTTCGGACGGCGCTTGTCCCAACTGACGCCTTCCTTCACCACGCGAGCAGGATTTCCGGCATAGGCGCAATTAGGAACCGAGAACGACTTACCCGCAACGACAGAACCAAGCCCAACGATGGAGCCCGGCGGCAAGATGACGTTTTTCAACACATGCACGCCAAACCCGATCCATGAATGGTCTCCAATCACGATATGATGCGGCGACGCATTCGCGACCTTTCCGTTCTCATCCAACAAGGCATGCGTATCGGAGCACCAGAACTGGACCTGATGGGAAATCAGACAATCAGATCCTATCTCAAGGTTGCTGCCGTCTTCCAACATCCAGAGGGTAAGACCGACAGAATCCGTCCTCGGTCCCACGATAATGCGGCAGTTACACACCGGACAGTCCGGAAAGCCGATCTGAAGCTTGCCCATGAAGGTTCCGCGGGGTTCCTGGAACTCGATATGGTTGTTATCCCCCCACACAAGAACACGACATTCGGAAGGTTTCCCGATTACGACATTCCCCTTGCCGAAAATCTCACCGTTATCCGGATGAAGTTTGCGGCGGAACATCCTGCGCCGCTCCTTGCCGATGACGAACAGCGACAGCAGATTTGCCAAGATTTTGTTCATTTGCCCTCGAATTTAAACTTGTGAGTCTGTTTTTTTACCGTACGCGGACGGAACTCGTCGAAGATCAGCCGCCACCCGTATTTATCTCCGTACTGATCCTCCGCGGCATGATCGTCGGGATTGAACTCTGAAACGAAGCGCACATAGGTACGCGGCAGATCATCCGTGCGCATCTTCTTGGTCCGACACTTTTCCTCCACGACGAACACGAGATCGAAGTCCTGCGCGCCAAAATTGACAAGCGATGCGTAAAGTCGTCGCATCATCTCCTCGCAGTCATCGGCAAACCAGCATTCGGGGCGCATCTTGTAGACCAAGAGATTACCGCCGGCACGAAGCTTCTCCACAAACTTGACCTTGAGATGCGCCACCCGACCGAGCATATCCGCACGATCCGCCTCCATCGCGGCGCGGTTCGCATCCGTGATGCCGCCCTGCCATTCGGACATCGGCGCCTTACCGTGCGCATTCATCCTGGTGTTGGCGCAGCGGTAAATTGGATTAGGTCCCAGGACCTCACCGGTGTAGACGAGATCCCAATGTTCGAGACCGTAAACAAGCTCCCGCAAGGTAAAGAAACCTCCCCATTGGAAGATCGCAGACTCGCAAAATCCCCATCTGCGGAAATACCGATACGCGACTTCACAGTTGTGGCCAAGGGACATGAAAAGCTCATGTCGGTGAATGCGTCCAAAAAGGGACAGCATCATCTTGCGGATAGTATAGGACAACTTGCTCATGTTGATTTCTCGAATTTGTAGGCGTGTGGATGTGACTTGACCGTTGCCGGCGCGAATTCGGCGAAGATCATCTGCCAGCCGTCATTGTCCCCATGTGTGCCGCTGATGGCATTGGAATCAGGATTAAACCTTTCGACATAGCGAACGTGACAACGGTCCGCAGGCAGAACGATGTTCCTATTCTTAGCAAAGCTCTCACAGACCAGAACGAAATCAAAATCCCCGGCACCAAGAGCAACGAGCGCCGTGTATAGTGCGGCAAGTCTCTCGTTGAAGTCCGGTCTCATCACGTCAGCCGTCCGCACCTTGTAGGTGACGAGCGCACCGCCGGCGGACAGCGTCTTCGGGAACTTTTCCCTAAGGTGCGCCATTCTCCCGACGAGATCCGCGCGATCGTTTTCCATCAGCGCTCGGTTCGCATCCGTGATGCCGCCGCTCCATTCGTGTTGGCTGACCTTGCCGTGCTGCTCAATCTTCGTGTTTGCGCACCGGTAAAGGGGGTCGGGTCCCTCAATCGCGCCAGTGAAAAAAAACTGAAGGTTCTTAAGCGCAAAGAGCAGTTCATCTATCGAACGGGCGTAGCTCCACTGGAAAAGTCCCGAATCGCAGAATCCGTTCTTCACGAAATAGCGATAGGCAGGCTCACAATTATAACCCAGCGAGACATAGTTCTTGTGATGACACCCCAGGAGACGACGATTGTAGAGAGACTTCCGCACCCGATAGACAAGCCGCGCCAACGGGCGCGTCAGCCAATGCAGATATGCCCTAGCGAAGGTCGGCCTGCATCCGCAGCGGACAGCCATGAACACTCCCAGTCGACGAACGTCGTTGGTCTCGCGCAGCAGTTGTTCCTCGCGGTCGTAGACTATGCGCGTCATCGTCTGCATCTTCTCGCGCAGGTGCGATGTGTTGGTCGCATGCCAACGATAACGGAAGGTCGTCGCAGCGATGGTCAGGTAGCGGGTACGCTTCGAAAGCTGCAGGTGTATCCAGTAATCCTCCAACGGCACGCGCTCTGCCGGCATTTCTACGGACGCCAGTTCGGACGTACGAATCAGACATCCGTTGGCGATGTAATTGTCCTTCAGAAGCGTCGCGTAATCACCGAACCTGCCGGAAAACTGGTTAACGCCGGCGAACGCGCAGATCGCCTCGTTAAGCGAGCGGTAGCGGGATTCCTTCTCATCATAGACGGCCTCGAGCGCTCGATTCCAATAGCAGGTCCGACCCTCTCCATCCATGAACGCGTTCTGCCCGATGCACACTCCGATCCTTCGATCGCGCAACATCGGCCCAACCAGTGCCGAAAGCGCACCCGGCGCCAACTCATCATCACTCGCCAGCGTCAGTATGAAGTCGCCGTGCGCCATTGAACGCAAGCGAGCCCAGGTGAAGGAAGTGCCGCGGTTCTCCTGCGTCACCATCTCGACATGCGCAAGCTTCCGTTCACACTCCAGCTTCAGCGACTGAAGCTTTGTCCATGTGCCGTCTCTGGAACCGTCATCCACGACCATCAGCTCGATATTCGGCCAATCTTGAGCCATGACCGATCGAATGCAGGTCTCGACATACTTCTCGTGATTGTAGGCGGGAACGAGAACCGAGATGCAGCTGACATCAGCGCGCCGAAGTTTCGCATGAGTCTCGCGCTCGGTATCCGTGCGATAATCACGCACGCAAAAGCGCGATGTCAGCACCTGCTTGACGAGGTTGAAGTCTGGATGAAAACTTCCCATGCGCGGATCATGGTTCTGATAGTCGAATCTAATTCGACTGATGCTATCGCCGCAGTCCGTAAACTCACGTGCGTCGAACGGAATCTGCGCATCCTGACTGAACAGCAGCAGATTAAAACTCACCTGCGGAAAACGCTTTCTGAAAACCTCAAGTTGGCATCGGCATTCGTCAACCGTCGTTTTCGGCATGTCGCCTGCGGGAGCATCAAGTCGGACCAGCAACACCTTTTGAGAGTTGGCAATAAGATCATACATCCGCCTGATGCGTCGGCGATACTTTGACTCAACCGCCTGCAAATTCTCTGATAACTCAACACCGGCATCGAAATCATGGCGAAACTCGACGTGGGTGCGTGTGTTACGCCAGACGACATGTCCGCGATCCGAAGGACCAACCTCTACGAAATCGTCCTTCAAAAACCAGTCCGCGAAATCGTTTTCTATCGCCTGCGAATAGACGCCAAGCCCAGAACCCGCCGCGCCTTTCTCAACTATCAGCCAATCAAACGGGAAAGACAGCAGCTGCAACCCCGCCGCCCGTAGCGCCTGCGAGCAGCTACACGCCTGGCCAACGCCCAGCACTAGATCATACCTTTGTCTCATCATTCCTTTTACATATCCGCCATGGAAAGACATCCGTAGGAACGCTGATACCGCCTATGTTCTCCCGTAGCACGGAGAAATGCCTCGACCTTGTCCTCCAATTCCTTTTGCGAATAACGATTCGCATCACGCTTCACTTCATAATAGGTCACTGTTTTGGTCAGCTCATTCTCGGCAATGATGTCTATCTCGTTCTCGCCTTTGCGATCCCACCAGGAACCGATACGCGTGAACTGCTTGGATTCCACCAGTTTCGTCTTGAAATAGCGTTCCAACATAATCCCGCTGAATTGATTGTAATCTCGCTTGATGAGCTTTTTGAGTTGAGCATGTGCCCCGATCTCCAGCATATAGGAATAGCGGGCGATGAAGCGGAACCAGAATGTAAAGAAATTGTCATTGAGCTGATAGGCGACGTTCTTGGACCGCAATTTATCAAAGAGCGGCTGATGGCGCGAAACCAACTCATACTCAACGACAAGGTTCTTGAGGAATCCCCCGATTTCAACATCCAATGCCGACTCGACCTTCGGACGTGTCGTCAGGCCTCGCGCAATTGACGATAGGATTGAGAAATACGTACCGTACTCCTTACCGAACTCGTCATTAAGACAAATGCGCCCTTCCTCAAGAAACGTTGACTCCTCGCGAAGCATTACGTCAAGCATGGCATCTCGATCCGTCGCTCCATTGTCCATCAGCAGCTCAACATACTTGGCCACGCCACCAGTAAAGGTGTAGATGGCCAGCAAATCCTCAGGCGTCCACCCCGGTTTATAATGTGACAGGATTTCCTTCTGCGTTTCGATACTGAACGGCTTCAGTTTGATGAACTCCGTCTGCCGGCCGTACAGCGGTTCATTCCTGTCGCGGAATATCCGATTCATCAAGCGATTCACGCTTCCGCTCACAACCAAATTAAGACGCATCTTGTCATGAAGAAGATCCCAATCACGTTGGATGCAACTATAAGCGCCTGGATCTATCCGAGAAAGCTCCTGGAACTCATCAATTACCAACGTAATCGGCCGATCCTTCGCAAGATTCATCACGAACATTATCAAATCCGACAGATGAGTCACCCTGCCCGGCAGCATAACGCCCAGCTTAGTAACGATCTCCTGAGCAAAGATCTCACATAATTCCGCCTCAGAACGACGCGCAACAAAGAGATACAGAAAACCAGTCTTGCTGAACGCATGTTTCAGCAATTCCGTCTTGCCGATGCGCCGTCGCCCGACAAGCACGGTAAATCGCGAATTTTCAGCCGAATCTTTCTGGATCCGCCGCAACATCCGCAACTCATATTCCCTATCAAAAAACTCCATTCGTAATCCCCATTACGGTAATGCACATTACAATTATACCACATTTGACTTCAGCATTACAACCAACCCTCATCGCCAAGTCGCAGGTCATCGGCCTATTCCCATAGGCTACGATGCCTCCTATCTATCATTCGACGTGCCATTCCGCCAAGCAATCTTCGCAGCCAACGGCATTCTGACATATAGGCGGCCAAAAGCAAGCTACACTCACGCGGAGAAAAGCAATAGGCATGACGAAAGACCTTGTCGAGCACGTACCATGCGTACTGACGGTCGGAACACCCCTGCATCTCCACGACAATCATCATAGGATTAATCGTGAATGCGATAAACATCGAGAACCACATGCGTCCCTCATATGACACGTCGATATCCATATCATTCCACGAACACAGCCCAAGCAGAAACTTATGTACCGACCAGTGCGTCTTCATTTCCGTCGGCGGCTGATACCGGACAATACATTCTGGCGAGAACGCCATTTTCCCTCCGGAACGGAAGGCATAGAGAGACGGCACAAAGAAGGACAGATGATTATAGGCGAAGAAGAGCCCATTCGTCGCCCACGAGCGCACTTTCCGCACATTGACCACACAGGTCGAAACAAAGCCGCAATCCCCGGCCCATGATATCGCAGCGTGAGGCCGTTCTCGAACAAGTGCACGATAATGTGAAATGAATCCATCAACGTCAGAGACCCTCTCACGCGTATGGGGATAGAAACCCACTCCTTCAATCGAGTACTTGATGAAGTTCACTTCGTCCGGAGCCGACAATATGTCTCTCAAAATAACCTTGAGGCAACCGTCAACAATAGCATCATCATCCCCGAGGAACCAAACCCAATCGGTATCCGTGCAGCCATATCCTCCGCAAAGATTCACCGGCATTCCCGTGTTGACCGGCTGCCGGCGCAATTCCAAGCTCAGCACATGGGAGAACTCGTCCTTCAGGCCCTCCATCTCCCAATCGGAAGCGTTGTCGGACACCACGACATGTACCGAGCCCGCTTCCGGCTGTCGCGCGAGAGCGGCCAGCTGCCGCTTAAGATCCGCCAGCCGGTTGTACGTAGGAATAAAGACTGTCAGCGCCGCTTGCGACATAACTCACCGCCTCACGCTTCGGACACCCAGCCGATCATCCTACGGATGCCATCTTCCTTGGAAACTCTTGGCGACCACCCGATGTCAGCGGAGATCTTTGCTATGTCAGCCACAAACACCTTCTGGTCACTCTCGCGCGGCGGCAAACGGGTGTAATTCAACTTCACCCCAAGTTCTCGTTCCAAGAACGCGAAAAGCTCCAGCAGCGAAAGGCTGTTTCCGATACCCCCTCCGATATTGTAGACCTTTCCTCGCGTCTTCGCTATCTCGGCCGCTGCATCAAGATACAACCTGACCATGTCTTCGGCATGCAGAACGTCGCGAACCTGCTTGCCGTTGCCGGAAATGGTGAATGTCGTCGAAGGGTCGTTTCTGGTTTCAACCGCCTTTTGCACAAACCAGCTTATCCAACCTTGGTCAAAAGTTCCGAACTGCCTCGCCCCGTACATCGAAGAATGACGAAAGACCACCGTCTTCAGGTGAAACATTCGAGCGTAGTCGAGCATGTACTGGTCGGCCGCACCCTTGGAACATCCGTAAGGCGAATGGAAATCAAGCCCAACAGTCTCGTCGAATCCATTCGGAAACTCACGACAGACATAACGGGTCGGCTTCTCGTCATAATGGAAATGCTCGAAGTCTCCATAGACCTTATTGGTGGACGAATAGATTACGGCAGAGTCCGGGGAGCATTGCCGGACGGCCTCCAGCACATTGAAGCTGCCGACGGCGTTCGTGTTGAAATCCAGCCTTGGATCGGCCAACGATGTGGTCATCGCCACCTGTCCGGCCAAGTGATAGATGACATCTGGCTTTTCCTCGCCCACAACCGCCTTGACACGCTCCGCATCGCTTGTGTCCGCCTGGACAAAGCGGAAATCGCCCAAGCCGCGCAACCATTTCAGATTGAGATCACCGCCGATTCGTGATAGGTTGTCATAGACGACAAGGTTGTCTCCCCGTCGCAGGACTTCTGCCGCGATATTAGACCCCAGGAAGCCACATCCTCCGTTTATCAGGTATTTCATCTCTCCTCCTTTACGACCCGTCTCAGACCGTCTTTGATTGGCACCTGCGGGCTCCACCCCAGCCGGCGCAATGAATGGGTGTTTATTGAATACTCCAACACTTCGCGGCGGCGATACGGGATTGCGCCGAATCGCAACTGCGACCTTGTTCCTGTCAGCTTCCGCAGCTCTTCGACAACGTCGCGAATGCTGGTTCGCACATCTGTGCCGACCTCAAAGGTCACCACACTGCCGCGCTGAAATTCGCCGAGGTGATCCAAGATGACCAGATAGGCGGACACAACGTCATCCACATAGGTGAAGTCCCGAGTCTGGCTTCCTTCTGTCAGCTCGATTACCGGCTCGTCGCGCCGCATCAGCTCGACCATATGCGCGACAAATTTCTTCGGGCTGTCGCCGGGGCCGTAGAAATGGTCAAGGCGGACATTGATCATCGTCACCCCGTCCGAAAACATATTCATCCAGTCGGCGGCATGACTTTTGGTCAAAGAATACGGATTGAGGAACCGGGATAGAATCGTATCCGTATTGACAAAATACCTACATCCAGACTTCTCGCATGCCGACATCAGCTCAAGCGGCAATATCTCGTTCGCCTCGACAATCTCACGCAGCTTTTCGCCAGAACGTCCATAGGCGGTCGCGACATGAATGACGACATCCGGACGACAGCTTTCAACGATCTCGCCTGCCATCATGCCATCATCCAGTCGGACGGTCGCAAACTTCTCAGACGTTTCTGCCGCGACAACGGAATGCCTGTGCACGACCGCCACGACCGAATGCCCCGCGGCAAACAGCGCGTCGCACAGCCTGCGCCCCAGGTAACCGGATGCACCCGTCACCAAAACCTTCATGGGCACCCCCCTTGGGCCAAGTCGCGGATGACACGAACCATGTAATCGAGCTTCCCGTCCCCCATGCCCGGATAAAGCCCGATCCAAAGCGAATCATTCATGATGATGTCAGTGTTGACGAGCGGAGCGGCAATACGGTAATCGACGCCCTCGCGCAAAGCCTCGAAGCACGGATGCTTGGTGATGTTGCCGGCGAAAAGATTCCGTGTCTGGATGTTCTTGGCCTCCAGGCGCTTCGCAAGATCGTTCCGCGTGAAGCCCGCGTCAGGCCGGACCGTCATCAGGAAGCCGAACCAGCTCGGGTCAGACTCGGGATACGGACGGAAAATCCTGATCTGCGGAAGGTCCTTCAGCCCCTCCTGGAGACGCGCGTAGTTCGCCTTGCGTTTCTCGACGAACCCGGGGAACTTCTCAAGCTGGGCGCACCCCACCGCCGCCTGCATATCCGTCGCCTTGAGGTTGTAGCCGAAGTGCGAATAGACGTATTTGTGGTCGTAGCCGACCGGCAGCTTGCCGAATTGCTTCGTAAAACGGCAACCGCAGGTGTTGTCCACACCACTTTCACACCAACAGTCACGCCCCCAGTCACGGATCGAGAGCGCGATCCTCTTGAGGAGCGGATTGTCCGTATAGACAGCACCGCCTTCACCCATCGTCATGTGATGCGGCGGATAGAACGACGAGGTGCCGATGTCGCCCCACGTGCCCGTCAGCCGGCCATCGTACCGAGAGCCAAGTGCATCACAGTTATCCTCAATCAGCCACAAATCGTGTTTTTCGCAAAAGGCCTTGACCGCCCTAATGTCAAACGGATTGCCGAGCGTGTGCGCAAGCATCACGGCCTTCGTCTTCGGCGACCACGCGGCTTCGAGCTGGAAAACATCCACATTCGCCGTTTCCAGCTCCACATCAACGAAGACCGGCACCGCTCCATATTGAATGATCGGCGCGATTGTCGTGGGGAAGCCCGCGGCGACCGTGATAATCTCGTCGCCGCGTCTCAACTGGCGCTCGCCCAGCAGAGGCGACGTCAGCGTCATGAAGGCCAGAAGATTCGCCGAGGAACCCGAGTTGACAAGCAACGCGAAACGCACGCCCAGGTACTGGGCAAGGCCCTGTTCGAACCGCTTGGACCAGCGGCCATAGGTCAACCAGAACTCGAGGGCCGAGTCGACCAGATTTGTCATCTCCGACTCATCAAAGACGCGCCCCGCATAATTGACCCGCGAGACGCCGGGCTCGAACGGTGCCATCTGCCTGGGAGCATGCGCAAGGCGGTAATATTCCGCCGTCTTTTCTAGGATCTCCCGTCTCAGTTTCTCGGCTCGATTGTCCATTGTCACTTCACCCCCTGAATTCAGCTATCTGCTTTTGCGTGAGCGCGATCGGCTTCGCGCCCTGTCGCACACCGATATACCATTCCGCAACACTCTCGATTGTCTCCGCAAAGTTCCAGGTCGGATGCCATCCAAGCGTTTGCGCGGCTTTGCGGATGTCGAGATTGAGCAGCCCCGCCTCATGCACGGCATGCGGATCACTCTTGTCAATCCACCGGCCCTTCGCGTGCTTGAGTAATTCTTGCACGACATCCTTCACCGTATGATTCGCCTCGGGCGTTGGCCCGAAGTTGAATCCGCTCGCAACCTCGGAAAAGCGCTCGCGACGGTCGAGCGCGGCCCCCAGCGCAAGATACCCAGAAAGAGGCTCGAGGACGTGCTGCCACGGACGCGTCGAGACCTTGTTTCGAACAGGGATCGGCAAGCCCTTCCCAAGGGCGCGGAAGCAATCCGGAATAATGCGGTCCTTCGCCCAGTCGCCGCCGCCAATTACATTACCTGCACGTGCACTCGCCACCCACACGTTCCCCTCCGGGTCGTTGAAGAAGGACCGCCGATAGCTGGAGATGACAAGCTCATCGCATCCCTTCGAACAGCTGTAGGGGTCGTAACCACCCATCGGATCATCTTCCTTGTACGGGCGCTTCGTCTCCCTGTTCTCGTAGCATTTGTCAGTCGTGATGAGAACGGCGTTGCACTTCTTCCTGAGATGTCGCAAGGCATCAAGCACATGGACCGTCCCCATGACGTTCGTGTCGAACGTCTCTACGGGTTGCTCGTACGAGAGCCGCACGAGCGGTTGTGCGGCAAGGTGGAAGACAAAATCCGGCTTGACGGACTTCACCATCGCCTTGACGGCCGCGCCATCGCGGATGTCGCCGCGAACGTCCTTGCGGATACGCTTGCCGAGTCGCAATTGCACGAAAAGAGACGGACGAGTCGGAATCCCGTTCGAGAACCCGTATACTTCAGCCCCCAGCGCCAGCAGCCACTCGCAAAGCCAGGCCCCCTTGAAACCGGTATGTCCAGTCACAAGAACCCGCTTGCCCTTATAGCAGTCAAAATCCATTACCAGACCTTCCATGGCGCATGGCCGGACGCCCACAGCTTTTCGAGCAACTGTTTCTCGCGGACACTGTCCATGCACTGCCAGAATCCGCGATGCAGATACGAACCGAGCTTTCCTGTACCCGCCAGTTGCACCAGCGAATCATGCTCAAAGACCGTAGAATCATCCCTGAGATACCCGAAGACCTCTGGCTCGCAGACCATGAAGCCGGCGTTCACGACACCGCTGTCGTCAACTGACTTTTCGCGGAAGCTTCTTACACTTCCGGACTCGTCGCGATCCAAGATGCCGAAACGCTGTCCTGGGCTTACTGCCGTCAGCGTCACCACCTTCCCCGATGTGCGATGAAACTTCACGAGACTGGAAATATCCACATCAGCAACACCGTCGCCATAGGTCAGGAGAAACGGCTCATCTTCGACATATTTCTGGATGCGCTTGATGCGTCCACCGGTCATCGTATTCAAGCCCGTATCCACGACCGTGACCTTCCAAGGTTCGGAAGCGTTATTGTGGATCACGACATCCTTGCGCCCCCGCGTGAAATCGAACGTCACATCGCTCGTGTGCAGGAAATAATCGGCGAAATACTCCTTGATGACATGCTGCTTGTATCCGGCGCAGATGACAAACTCATTGAATCCGTAATGTCCATAGAGCTTCATGATGTGCCACAAGATCGGCATGCCGCCGATCTCCACCATCGGCTTGGGCTTAAATACAGACTCCTCGGAAATCCGCGTACCGAATCCTCCAGATAGAATAACAACCTTCATACCCTCACTCCCCATTTCTCAAACAATCAAGGACTTCGGACGGGGACTCGTAGGGCAGTCCCCTGAGCTCCCGGTCTGGCAACGTCCACCAGCATGACGCCAGAAGCCGATTGACCGTTTCTGGGTCGAACCGATACCGGATCACTCTCGCCGGACACCCGGCGACAATGGCATACGGCGGCACATCCCTAGTCACTACCGCCCTGGCGCCAATCACCGCGCCGGTTCCAATCGTGATCCCATTCTTGACAAACACACCGTCACCGATCCAGACGTCATGCCCGATGCGGATCGGCTCGTAATTCCAGAACTCGTTATGCGACGCCGTCTGTCCGTCTTTCCATCCGATGTTGTCGTAATAGAAGTACGGCGACATGCTAAGAAAGCTCAACGGGTGCGTGCCATGTCCCAATTGGACGTGTGAGCCGATGCTGCAAAAGTCACCGATGACGCTCCGTTTGGGGTTGGCGACATATACCGGCCCGGACGAGTATGTATGCCTCCCGCAATTATCCACTTGCGGACGATAAAGCGGAATGCCAGGCTCCCAAAACATCTCGTCGTCCGATACGACATGCGCGCGCCGAACGACAATCCCGATAAACTTATAAAGCTCCTCGTCACCGACACGTACGACCTTGACGAGACGTCCCCATCTCTTGCGCCTACGCCCGAGGTGCGCCAGATGACGACGATTCCTCTCTCCGATCATGGGATTGTCATCAGCCGTCAACGCCGCCTCCTCAAACGCCCGACGAACACGCAAGGAAGCGCATCGTTCTTTCAAATATTCGTCAAATTCCGCCGCATTGAGGATCTGATGGTCAATCCACCGCTGATATCCGGCGCTGGCGGTAACCTGCCCCGCGTGAAGCCGATGCCGATACAGATCCCCCGCTACCCGGAAGAATGCCGTCGCACTGTATATCAGCTCCCAGTGAGGCAAGACATCATGATAACGATTGTGGCGGCCAGGGAATGCGATACGATTGGCAATCCAGAAATCCCTGCGGACGATCTTCGTCCATTGCGGGAGATAACTCATCAGGAGCTTTCGCTTCTCGGAAAACAGCGTTATCTCATGGAAGCCCGGATCGAAATACCGGAAAGCCAACGAACTCGACGAATGATCCTCCTCGCAAAACGTTCTCGCCCCGCACAGGGCGAATGCCACGCCGGAGGATTCGATTCCACTCACCATCGCGGCAAGAAAGCCGGGCTCGTAAGCGTCATCCTGATCCAGAAAGCACAGATACTCGCCCCTGGCCTCGCGGATGCCGAGGTTCATGCTTTCGCCAGGACCTTGATTCGGATGCGTTATCACCCTGACACGGCGATCAGACTTCGCCAGATCTTGCAGAACCAAGAGACTGTCATCTGTCGAAGCATCATCGACCACGACAAGCTCAAAATCGGTAAACGTCTGCTGCAATACACTTCTTACGCTGTTCTGGATCCATTCAGACCCGTTGTACACAGGCATGATGACGGAAACTTTCGGGTCATTCATGACGAAACTCCTTCATAATCCGCATGATCTTGCGATTGCTCCCATAGACAATCGGAGAATCATACGGGCGGGTCGGGAAGGCCCCGTATTCCAATTGGATGTCGATCCGATGCTGCCGCAAAAACTCTTCGACACGGTCCTTCAGAGCCACCGGAACCCCAGAACAGACATTAATCACCTCCTTGACGCCCCGCTTCGCCGACGCTGCAGTAATCATCTCGGAAAGCTCGTCAACATCGATGAAATCGTACTTGGCAAGTCCGTCGGTGAAAGGAAAACTCCGCACGCCCTCCGCCGAGCGTTGGAGGATCTTGGCAAAGATCGATGACGCCCTTGCCTCGTCACCGGTAATGTAAAAGCCGCGCAGCCATTTCAACGACACATCGCGCTTGCCGCGCACATACGCGAAGATCGCCTGCCTCAATGCGTTTTTGGCTATGCCATACGCGCTGGCAGGATCGCATGACGGCAGGTCTTCATCGCTGATGCACCCTTCATAATAACCGACCTCATGCATACTCCCCATCACCGAAACATTCTTACAGCCGCATTCGATCATGCCGGTAAGGAACCGGTAATGCCACGGCAAGAACTGAAGGTGCGACTCCGCATCATGGCGGAATCCGTCCTTCCACGCCAGATGAACCAGCGCATCAGGCGAACCCAGACGCCGATACAACGCCTGCGCATCCTCATTGGAGAAGATATCGATCGGATTTGAACCTACCGCATCAACGGGGAACACCTCAAAACCCTTGGTCCGTTGCAGCGCCGCAACCACATGCCTGCCAATATAACCACATGAACCAGTAACCGCGATTCTCATCTTTTGCCTCCTAAGGGCTGAGCGTCATACGCACCTGATAGCCTGAATATGAAAAAACGGTACTCACGCCCGAACCAACGGAAGTGCCAATCAAGCTTCTTCTTCTCGGTCTGCGGCAGGTAACGAGTGCGCAGGAATTCGGTGTGCCGAAAATCGGTCTGAGCATCGACCGCGAAAAGCACCTTCCTGGTGCCAAGATCCTGCTGACGCTTGGTCAGAGAAGAGAAGATGCCGCAGCCGTCATAGGAATAGACGCTCATGCGACGGTTCAGGAAGACCATCGGCGCGCGATCGAGGAAGGCGTACTGCATCGCGATCTCCCAAGTGAAGAGGTCGCCGTTGTTCAGAAACGACTCGTAGAAACCGGCACCATAGGCGGCAGGATGTCGATAGAGCCGCGACGTCGGATGCGTATAGGGCGCGGCCTCGAAGTCCAAGACGGCCTCGTCTTCCGAAATCTCGTTGCCGATGATGCCGATTTCCTCTCCCGCCGCATTGCGCATCTCCGTCTTGTGCGCGCAGAAGGAACACTCGGGATGCCGGTCAAGCGCCTCAACCTCAAGCCGCAGCTTGTCCGGGTCGGAATAATAGTCGTCACCTTCCAGGAAGGCAAAATACTGGGTGGACACCAGCTTGCGGCATTCGGCGACATGGGCTACCGATCCCAGGTTCTTGGGACGGTAGATCGCCATAATGCGCGGATCTTTCGCCGCCATTTCGCGCATCACGTCTTGGGTGCCGTCCGTCGAGCAGTCATCAGAAACGATCACGCGCAAACCGGCCACCCCGCGCTGGGTCAGCACGCTCTCGAGCCCCCGACGCAGTTTCATCGCGTGATTGTACGTGATCACAATCACCGTCACGCCCTGCTCAACCGCACACGGCTTCGCGTCCGTCATGCGACAACCTCCTCCAGTTCCATGACCCGCCGATCCTGACGGCGCACCGCCAGCGCCGTTCTGAGCGATATCCTGCCGGACTGCGACATCAGCACCGCGGCCGCACGCTTGAGCCGGCACAGCCGGAATGCCAGCTGCCAGTCGGAACGAGGCCACGGCATCAACTCGACGGCCCTTAGCAGCAGGGAGCGAAGGCGAAGGCGTCCGACAGCGGACAACCCGCGATTGACGTAACGGCAGCACAGCAGATAAACGATGTCCTCACAGGCGATTCCTGAATCCACATGCTCGAGATCGTATATCGCCGATAGCCGATCGCCCTCAAACCCCAGGTTCCCAAGGTGAAAGTCGTTATGAATCACGTCCATTCGCCGACTCTCCGTCCGGCAGCTCTCCAGATCAATGGACAAGACCGTTGAAAACGCGCGTCGAACCAACCACCCCCGCTTCCGCACCGGCGACAGAAGCTCACCCAGCCTATCCACCAACGCCGACGCATGTGCGGGCAATTGTCCGGCAATGCTGGCGACCGCGGCAGAGAACCGACGATACCCACACAGCAACGACTCGAACGCCTCCTCGGTCAGGTTCTCAAGCGCATCCACGGCCTTGCCCTCAAGAAATTCCAGGCATAGCACGTCACAGCCGGAGAAGGTAAAGACATCGGGGAGCATTAGCCTCGGGACAAACGGCAAATCCTGGCAGGCCCGATACACCGGGGCCGACCGCTCGCAGCCGCCGCGCGGCGTGACCTTGACGAAACACCGATGGTCGTCCGACGCCGATTCGCCGCGGAACGCCACTCCTGAAGCACGCGGACGCGTCAGCGCCGACAGTCGGATCTCCCATCCGAGCCGGGAGGAGAGTTCGCGCGCCAGCGCATCCGTGTCTAGCTCATAAGGCGTCACGTAAGGCCCTTGCTCCTCAGGAACTCGTCATAATCTCGAATGTAGTCAGCCTCGTTGTAGTGTTCGCTCGCCAACACCATCACGACGCAGCCCGGCGAGAAGTTAGTGAACTCGCGCCAGACGTTGTTCTTGATGTGCAGACCCTTCGTCGGCGAATCGAGCCGATAGGTCTCGCGCTTCGTGCCGTCATCTAGAATGAAATCGCACGACCCCGAAGTGCAGACCACAACCTGCTCCAGGTTCTTATGCGCATGATGACCGCGTACGTACGTGGGCGTCGTTCCCCAGATGTAGTACACGCGCTTGATTTCAAACGGGAAGTCAGCACCCTTTTCGAGCGCCACCAACGACCCGTTCTTGTCCCCATGGACCGGAAATGTCAGAATTTCGCCTATCATTTGGTGTGAATTATATCATAATCCGACCAAAACAAGTAGAGCACAGGCAATTGCCAGACATGTGAGCGCAATTGCCAAGACAGCACAGGAAATTCGATAACGCCGGCGCTGCTTCCTAAGTCGGCACAGCTCCTGGTCAATCTCCGCGGAAACGGGAGCGGGACGTTCAGCGCGGCTGCATCCGAGCTGGAGATATTCAGCGACATTCCACCAGGCCGACTCCCATGGCGTACGTTCACGCCAGGGTTTTCGTCCAGCGTAGTGCAGAATCTTAGGCCGTAAGACCGAATCAAACAGCTCGTCCCGGGAATAGTGACTGGCAAAACCCTTCGTGTCCATCATCTCGCGCAAATAAGACATACCGCAATAGTTCAACGGAATGAATGCGACGCGATCGCCACAGACAAGGTTGACGACATCCTGATCCGGCCAGAGTTTGGTGATTCCCGGATCGCGGATGATCTCCAGCATACGATTCTCTAATTGATCGCGCCGGATTGTCGCGAGATCCATAACCCATATTGCCCCCGAAACATATGAGTCGCGCACGCGCGCGAAGTTCTCAGGAGAGAAGTGCCCCAGCCCACACAACTCAGATGTCTGCTCTGACTTGAGCGACACCCCTCGGATGCCCGCAAGATAGGCATCGTTCAGTGGCATATCCCAAAGTTCGGAGATGTCATCGACAAATAGAACATCCGCATCGGAGTAGACGATTCTGTCGTATTGCGGAAAGAACCGAGCACCGAAACACTTCATCAGCGTGTCCGGCGAAAAGCGCGGAGCAAATCCGCCCCAGGCGCCAGACTTCCATTCGTCCAACAGGAAATCTCCAGTCGGGACAAATGTCAGCGTCGCGCTCTCGAAGCGCGACGTTACCCGACGAAGCAAATCCTGGCCGTCCGTCGGAATGTCATGATGCACCACAAAGATGTCGTAAGCGACATCCGCGCGCGCACGATTCAGCAGCGAAAAAATCGCAACCGCACCGGGATTGACGTATCCAGCGTCAAAGGCAAAGAATATCGGCAGACGTTTCATCTCTCGAGCAATTTCTCCATTCTCACCCATTCTGCGTCACGAGCAACCTCAACAAAACCAAGTTTCAAAACGGACTTAAGCGATGCGATGTTACGTGTGCGGATGTTGGTGATGACTCTTCTAACTCCAAACATGGTAAGCGCTATGTCGTACAAAATGGAACGAGCGCGAGTCCCAATACCCTTACCCCATAGCTGCGGATCGCCGATGAATATCTGCTCCTCGGCCTGGCCATCATGAACATCGGATAGATACGCATTGCCAACATAACGGTCACTGTCCTTCAGACAGATTGCGTATCGCTTTGTATTCGAATCCGCAAGCGCCCTTTCGATCCATGCCGTCTCCATCTCAATGGTCACGATCCTGTCTGGTGCAGAGCCCGTATTCTTCCACACTTCCGGATTGTTCCGCCAGTGATACGATGTCGCGGCGTCTTCCACACGAAGCGGCCGAAGGTAAACCTCACAGTCATCAGCCATTAAGAACCTCCAGAATCCTGTCCATATCTCCTTCGCCATACCGTTGATCGATCGGCAACGGAATGATCGACCGGCAGAGGGAATCGCAATGCTCGCAACCAGGCCAATAAGTCGCGACGAAAATCTGAGCATCAATGAGTCGCTGCCGCAATGTTAGATCCGATGAAACAAGCGGGAATACCAGCGGAGCCGCTTCCGGCAACATGGCAAGCGGGAAGGTGGTGCCGAGGCGATTAAGCAAAGAGGAGAAGTTGGCGAGGCGGCGCGAGCGGGCACTCTCATCGTCGATCGTGGAAAGGATCGTCCGCGTCAAATTGGACATCGCTCGAACGGGTGCCGCGCCGATTAATTCTTCTGCCGCCTTGAAGTCGGCATACGCGGCGGACGCACCGCAATCATGACGTTTAAGAAGATGCGCCGCACGATCGGACGAGACATCTCGATCCAGCGTCGGCGCTGTAATCGCGTCGCGATTGAACACGGCAATACCACCATCCGGGACGCCGAAAAACTTCCGCGGCGAATAAAACGCGGCGCGTCCAAGCGGCTCGGCGAAATATGACTGAGCATTATCAACGATGAGATTCGGATATTCCGCCGCGAGCTCTGCCACATTGCGTCCAGTAACGCCGAAGTAGTCATTAACCAGAACGAAGTCTTCCTTTGGAAAGCAACAGGCAGGCATGAACCTCTCATCAAGTTCATAAGGAACGACTTCACATCCTTCCGACTGCACCGCACAGGGAACCACAGGACACGTATAATAAGGAATATGCAGTCGCTTTATTTTGAGTTCGCGAATAATCAAGCGCAACGCATTACACCCGGAATTCAGGCACACCCCCTCATGCCGCATCCGGAAATAGCCGCGCTCCAACTCAAAGTATCCGCCAATAGGCTTCATGCGTTCTGATCCCATCGAAGAAATCTCATTGGTAAGTGCTATGTGCAATGCGCTCATACGCGAAATATTCTAATACAGGAATCCGAAGAGCCAGAGCGGAATCTTATTACCAATGCCGACTTCGACGTCATCTTGGACTACATAGCTATTTGGAAGATCTTTGATCTGATCGAATCCCTTGCCTTTCCCGCCAACTTCGAAAAGCGCCTTGCCGTCCACTAGAAAATCACCTTGCGCCGGATAGGTCAGCTTATGTCCGGACTGCCGAATCGCATTCATGAAGAACGTCTCGCGCTTCGCTCCTTCATCTGGGCGCGATGCCAGCGCCACCAGCAGATTGGTGTTGTCGCACATGATCTTGTCCGGCGTCGGCAGACTTTTCAACGTTTCACGACGCGCACGCGACAGCAGCGAAAGAAGACCGGCCCGCTCCAGCGCATAGAGGATCTTCAACCCGTTCTTGCGATCGGTCTCCAGCTGAGCGTAGAGTTTCGGCATATTCGGGGTCTGAGGACACGAAGCCGCAAGCACGTTGAGCAGCCGTCTTGCCTTGTTCACAGTCGCAACCTCCACATCCTCAATCTCAGGATAGTCGACGTCCAAAACCTGATTCACCACTTGCACGAGATGCTCACGGAAGTGCTTCGGATCATCCTTGTAGAACGGATAATATCCGTGGTCGTGATAGTTTTCAAAGTGTTTCAAAACCGGAAACTTTCCACGAATTTCGCGGGCTCTGCAAACATGATCGTTCAGCACCTCATCAAGCGACATCACTGGCAAGTCAGCAATCCCCTCAAATCTAAGGTACTCGCGAAACGAAAGTCCCGGCAGAAAGTATTGAGTCTGCCGTCGTGAAAGGTCGCCACTTTGTTTTTCGATCTTCAAAAGCGACGACCCCGAATAGACAACATGCAACCGCTTCAAGTCATCGGTCAAACTCTTCACCAGGTTCTGCCAGTCGCCCGCCTTGTGCACTTCATCCAGAAACAGATGCGTCCCGCCATGGGCTAGGTGATGCTCCGCCAGTTCGTAAATCTCACGCACATTTATCCAAATGTTGTCGAGCGAAACATAAAGTGCCTGTCCTGGCGAAAAAGACTCCTTGATGTGCTGCAACAGAAGCGTCGTCTTGCCAACTCCGCGCGGCCCCTTCAAACACACCAGCCGGGAATTCCAATCGATGCTCGAATAGAGATACCGCTTAAAATGTAGTTCCGTTTCGGCGATCTTATCCTCGGAAATACGATAGACTTTTTCAATATCGGTGTTCTCAATCATGGCCGGTGAGTGGTTTGTAAACCCACGCAATAGTATATTTTAATGGTTTCTAAACCCTTGCATTATACCATACTTTTGTCATTTATCTCAATCGTAAAATCTAATAATTGTCAAAATTGTAGACGCCATCCTGATGATACAAGGGCGCTCTGCCGCATTCCAATTCCAAATATCCACCGGTCGAGTTCATGACAACTTGACCTCCAACCATTTTGTCGTATCGGCAATCGCTTCATCGAGTTCGGCGCGGGTATCGAATTGCAAGAAGAGGTCCCCAAGCGAACGGTTGGCGCCTGTGAACGGAAAGACGTGGTCCCCCCTCTGGGTCGACATGTCGATGACGCGCAGATTCTTGGACTTGATGTCCTCGCGAAACTCAAGCCGGTCGAACACGCCATCCTGGTGCGGACGCGAATGGACGATCATCTCACACCAATGGCCCTTGATCGGCGTCGTCTTGATTTCGGTCAACGGCAGGCCAATCGCCTTGCGCACTTCGTTCTCTATGAGATTCGCGCCAAAGGCCAGTTGCTGCAATTCGGCAATCTTGCAGCCACCGCCGCGTGGAGAAACCTCCATGATGTACGGAATGCCGCCCTTGCCGACCACGGTCTCGATGTTGTAGATGCCGGTGCGCATGTACAACAAGTCCATCAGACGCTGAATCTCATGCGTCAGATAATCCTGATGCTCCTGTTTCATTGTGCTCGGCCAGATGATGAACGCCGGCGTATAGGGATTATCGGCTTCCTTGTCAAAAAGCTGATCCGAATAGGAAACCGCCTGTAACTTACCATCAACTGTGAATTGATCCGTTGACGAGTGGTAACTCTCGAAGGTGAGAAAATCTTCAATAATAATGGCGCCATTGTGTCCATTCTCAACGGCAACATCAATAGCATCCGAAAGCCCTTCGAAAGAATCGACGCGCGTACACCCCTTGGAACCAGCCGAGTCAACCGGCTTGACCATAACTGGATATGCTGGCGCAGTCTTGTCTTCCACCCATTGCGAAGCGTCTGCAATCGCATCGGCTTTCGATGCATAACGACGCGACTTAGGACAATTGAAGCCGTGCTCGGTCAAGAACTTACGGAAGCGGCCTTTGTCCTGAAGGATGCACGCTGCTTCATACGAACACTGAAAAGGCAGTCCCATCTTGTCTGCCACATACGCCGCCGTCACAACACCGGGATCGCAACCGAACGACATGATTCCGTCGATCTGCTTCTCCTGCGCAACCTTCAGCACTGCGTCACGATCAATGATCGAGACGTTCACATATTCGTCCGAATGCTTATGTGCGATATTATCCGGCAGATAGTCCGCGGTGATCACGTACACACCGAGTTTATGCGCGGCTTCAATCACCGGCAGGAGGTAGCGAATCCCACCGAGGAGCAAGAGTTTCTTCTGGTTCATCGTCATGCCTCTATACGGGCTACCCGAGCTATAAACTCTGGTGAGCAAACCTTCCACGTTCCTCCGTGAGCCCCGCCTTCTCGCCGAAGAACACCGACCCCCTTCAAAAATTCAATATATTCACAAACAGTGCGACGCGAAACAGAAAGTGCACTAACAATTGCACTAATCTGAATATTGTTATTTCGATAAATCATCTCGAAAACTGTCACAATATTAGACTTTCTGACATCGTTAATATCTTTTAGTGCACATGTTAGTGCAGATATGGCCGACTGATAACACTGAACTTCAACCAATCCCTGTTCGGTCGAACTTTGAACACGAACAAGAAACTCAGTAACAAGCTCCGTGGAGAACACAGCAAGGGGATTTCCATTGATTGTCAAATCCCGCTGCACGCGACTGATACCACGACCAAACTTATTCACATACCCAAGAATCGACATGGCCAAGGCAATTACGGGATTGCGGTAGTCGCTAACCTTTGGGAAGTTCTCTCGTGTGGCCTTTCCATAAAGTCCGCCTGGATTCTCGATCTCCAGACGATCTTCATATTGATAAAACCTTGCTGGCGCGTTTCCTCGATAGTCCCGGTGCATGATGGCATTCATCACCAACTCTCGAATCGGCCATTTCGGATATTCGTACACCATATCTTCGCGGAGAAGAGTCACCGGCACTGGCCGCTTTTTAGCGATGGCGGTCTCAATGAACGTGTCAATCTTCGGCAACATCGTCATCAGATTGCCGCGAAACTCCTGCTGATTGACAATGTCACTCGCCCGATCCTTACCTTGAAACTGAACGTACTGGACATATCCACCAAAAATAAACTGAGCGGGATTGCGCCCGAACAAAAGCAGCCCAGCGTATGTCGGACAATTATACCGCGTCGAGAAAAATGACAACGCCTCAAGCTGCCGCTCGATCGGACGATGATCGTCCGCCAGCACATCTGCCGCGATCGCCTTCGGCAAATACGCCGTCTTGAACAGATCAAGATCCAAATCGTCAATCGTCGCAAGCTGGCACGGCGTACAATCATACGTCGGAAAGTTCGCCGCGCGCCGATCAATAAGGACATTCTCTTCCTCAGGAGTGGCGATGCTACGGCGAGGTCCAATCCGGATCCAGGTTCTGCCGCGATAGCGCACCGGCGGAAAGTTCGACGGCTCAACCTCAACAACAACCACGTCACCGTCATCAAACGAGACCGACGAAACATTCATGACCGGAATCGGCAGGATATTACCGTCCGACCGAATAGACGAAAGATCCTTAAGCAACTTGTCCGTCGCCTTCAGACCTGCGCGACGTCCATCATCATGCACGCCAATCAGAAGATATCCCGGCTTCCGCGAATCTGGCATATCATTTGCGAAGGCACAAATAGCTTCGCAAAACTTGTCGGTGTCAGTTGTCGAAACCGTTCGCTCTACACGCGCCGTTTCGGTTGATGATAGCAACTCGACAACCTCTTCTCTGGACAAGCAACTCATGCCAGAATCTCCAATATGTTTTGAGCAATAGCGCGAACGTCAGCGGAACCGAGTCCGTAATAGGTCGGGAGCGTCAGGACGCGCGAGGCGATGTCTTCGGCGATCGGGCAAGTGCCCTTCGCATAGGCGTAGGGGGCGAAGTCGGTGAGGAGCGGATAGAAGTAGCGACGGGAGAAGACGTTGCACTTCTCCTTCAGTTCCGTATAGACCTTCTCGCGAGTTGCGAAGGAGTCGAAAAGGACGGGGACGTAGGCGTGATTCGCGCTCTGCTGAAGAAGTTTAACCCTCCACTCTCCGCCTCTGCCTTTCACCTCCGCCTGATTGATGACCTCAGCATATGCGTCATAGATTTTTTGCCGCCACGTCAACAGGTCTTCAATCTTTCTGAGACAGCAGAGGCCCATGAGGGCCTGGAGCTCGTTCATCTTGGCATTTGAGCCAACATCTACACACTCGGTCTCGGAATGTATTGCAAAATTGCGGAGGTCGAACAACCTGGCTTGCAGGCTGTTCGAGTTGGAGTTAAGAGTTGGAGAATGGTGGTCGATATCGTCTTTGAAAACGAGGCAACCGCCCTCACACGAATGAAAGAGTTTCGTCGGATGAAAGGAGAACATTGACATATCGCCGCATGCGGCGATAGAGGTGCAGATAGAAGGCGTAGGTGTAGAGTGGACACAATCTTCTCTATTCACTCCGAAGGCGTGCGCGGCATCATAGATGACAGGAATACCATACTTCTCCGAAAGGCGAGCAAAGCCATCAATGTCGCAGACATGGCCGTAGACGTGAACGGGTACGATGGCCTTGGTGATTCCCGGCTTGATGAGCGGCTCGACTTTCTTCGGATCGAGGCATAAGGTCTCGGGATCAATATCGGCGAAAACCGGAATCGCACCGATACGCTTAAGCGCGTGAGAAGTCGCGACAAAGGTGAATGGCGTGGTGATGACCTCGCCGCCGGTAAGTCCCATCGCATAATAACCGAGTTCCAACGCCAGCGTGCCGTTGTTGAAGAGAGCAATATTCGTTTCGGGAACATTAAGATAACGTGCCAGCTCCGCGGCGAAACGCTGGACCATCGGTCCGTTATTGGTCAGCCACTGGTTACGCCATATCTCCTCGCACCCGCGCTTGAACTCTTCAAGAGGTGGCAAATATGGACGTGTTACCAATATCGGTGTCTCAAATCGTTTCATAATCATTCACTGCGGCGATTACGGTCTTTACCTCTTCATCTGAAATTGTCGGGCCAATCGGAAGTGACAGCTCCTCAGAATGGATACGTTCGGTAATCGGAAGTCCGTGCTTTGGAAGGACGAGGGACCCGTCTTTGATTGCCTGCTGATAGCATTCCTGCCGATGCGGAGGGATTGGATAATGAATAAGCGTCTGGATGCCGCACGCCTTCAAATGCGCCTGCAATTCGTCCCGCCTCTCACAGAGAATCGGAAAGAGATGATAGGCATTCGCTTCGCGCGCCATCTTAATGGGAAGGCGAACGCCGTCCGCCTCAATTCCTGCATAGTACATCTCGGCGACATCCTGACGGCGACCGACATCTGCATCAAGATGACGAAGTTTCACGCGCAGTATAGCCGCCTGTATCTCGTCGAGACGAGAGTTTCGTCCGCAATACTGAAAGACATACTTCTTCGCGCTCCCGTAATTTCCGAGGGACCGCACACATGCCGCCACGTCGGGATCGTCCGTTGTAATAGCGCCCGCATCGCCGAGGGCCCCGAGATTCTTGCCGGGATAGAACGAATGCGCGGCTGCATCACCAAGCGAGCCGGTTTTACGTCCGTTCCAAATACATCCGTGTGCCTGGGCATTGTCTTCGAAAAGCTTCAATCCGTGCGCCTTGCAGAATGATGCGATCTTTTCGGTGTACGCACAACGACCGTAGAGATGGACAATCATCACGGCCTTCGTTCGCGCAGTCAATGCCGCTTCGAGCACCTCATCGTCGATCTCCAACGTATCAAGACGCGGCTCGACAAGCACGGCCTTAAGATTGTTCTCGGTAATCGCAAGAATTGTCGCAATGTAGGTATTGGCGGGAACCAGAATCTCATCGCCGTCCTTGAAATGTCCCAATTCCTTGTAGGCCCGAAGAATCCAAATTAGCGCATCGAGTCCATTCGCGCAACCGACGGCATGTTTCGCGCCGATGTAATCAGCGTATTCGCGCTCAAACTCATCGTTTTCGGCGCCCTGAAGATACCACCCGGAGTCAACAACACGTCGTACGGCCGAGTGGATCTCGTCCGCATACTTGCCCGTAACGGACTTCAGTGATAGGAATTCGATCATTCGGACTTCTCCTTTGCAATCAGCGGACGCGCCGGATTTCCAACAACCGTCACTCTTGGCGGAACGTCTTTCGTCACAACCGACCCCGCGCCGACAATCGCCCCGTCGCCTATCGTTACGCCGGCCAAGATCGTGGCGTTAGTACCGATGGCCACGTTCTTTCCGATATTCGTCTTCGTCAGCGTAAAGTTCGCGCCATTTTTTGAGATCGGCTTGAGGTCATTGACGAAACCGACGCCAGGTCCGATAAACGAGCGGTCGCCGATCGTGACGCCATTGGGAATGCCCACAAAGGGCTTGAGCGTAACGGCATCGCCGAGCGTCACACCGCCTTCGAGGATGCATTGTGCACAGATGTTGCAGTCCCTTCCGATTTTCGCACCTGGAAGAATGACGCAGAACTGCCAGATTCTCGTTCCGTCCCCGATTTCCTTCGTCTGGACGTCCGCCGTTGGATGGATGAATGTATTCACAATGTGTATTGGACTTACCCCATTTTTGG
>DCIL01000101.1:0-9651 GCA_002315875.1 Verrucomicrobia bacterium UBA1727
CCGCGTTCGGATAGACACTGTCTCCACTGCCGACGTCACATTGCAGATTGACGCGGGCACCTCCGATGTACGCCAGGAACGTCACCCGGACACCTGGATATTTGTCATCTTTCTTGATTTCAGACGAGGCAAAAGACGAGAGATCGAATTCGACACCATCCTCAGGACAGCTAATCGCGCAAATATCCCTGAACGCCGCCAGCAGTGCTTCGGTTGACACATCACCAAAAGCCTCAAGATCGGCATCACGCGTCACACGGCAGAATGGGCCGACCCACACCGCAAAGGCGGACGCCCCTTTCAACACGAAACGATTGGCGTGCGTCGACCGCCCCATCCGATACAAGAACCGCTCAAAGGCATAGCGCAAGAGGACATACTCCAACTGCACCCCTCGTTCGTTTGCAATCGCCAACAGCCGCGTTCGAACGGAATGGCCGAAGTTCGTCGTCAGCTTCTTCATGCCAGCCCCTCCAGATACGGCTGAACGACTCGAAGCATTCGGCAGCGCTTCAGCACGTCGCCAAGTTTCGCAAAATCAACCAGTCCCTTTTGAACGGCTTCGCGTAGCGCAGCAACAGCCACGGCGACACCGATCTTGTTTCGCGCCTTGAAGCACTCGGCTATCGTACGCTCAACCGAAAAGACCCTGATGGAACTCTCCTCGTCGCTCTGCTCAACGACGTCAACCTCCAGAAGTTCAGGAGTCATGTAGACGAAATCAAGGGGGAGCGTCGTCTTGGGCGGATGCCGATTGACCGGAATAGCCATTGTCATCCGCTGCGGGTTCTCGTCCGTAAGTCCATGCAAGCGCAGAGCCGAAAGCAGTGTAAACACACCTTTAGGCGCAACCTTCGCCGCAAGCTCATAATCAAACAGAGCGGATGACGATCCTTCACTTGGCGCATAGACCCCACGCGCAATGCGATTAACAACGCCCCGCGCCGCCATCTCATGGAGGGTATTTCCCCGAAGACCTCGTTTAGTCACTTCGCTTCGTCTAAGCGGGTGTCCAGCCGCGACCTCGCGTCGCATCGTCCTTCTTATCGTTGCTTTCATGCGGTAATTATATCATATCTACCGCTCGCTCGCAACGATACAAGCCACTTATCGATGAAGTTGAAGAATGGAAGTTAGGGTTTCACAGCACATTTCAAAGGGATTTCAGCCATTCGGGATGTTCGCGGACGCCTTCGGCCTCATGGGGAAGAATGGGACGATACGGCGTGATACGAAGGCCGATCTTTCCGTAGGGGATATCCTTGAAGCCGAGCTTGTACGCAGGCGATTCGGGACGCAACCGGTAATCGTCCTTCGCGGCATCTCGGAAAAGCGGATCAGCCACGATCGAATGCGCGTCACAACCCGCCTTGAAGATCTTGTTCGTAGTCGGTCCCGGCCAGTAGAGGTTACGGTCCACGGTATTGGTGGACGTATTGATTCCATTCTCCCGAAGCGCCTTGCCGAGCCCCTGATCGGGATAGGAGATGATGTTGTTCACCACCTTCACGCCCATCATCGTAGTGCCATTACTCGAAAAGGCCTTCTCGGTGTCCGGCGCCTGCGCAAGCGCGGGATAATCAAGCCACCGCGAATCGGCATCCACGAGCTGGTGATATTCCTTCGCGATGTCCGCGCGGCGGTGGGCGACGAAGTATCCCTTGGGATCGGAGTTCCAAGTAGTGAGATTGATCTGCGCCGTATTCTTCGAGACGGGCAGACTTCCGTTCGAAACGAAGACGTTATTGGAAATCGTGATCCACCGTCCGTTATGCAGGTGCATGGCGACATGATGGCAATGCTCGACAAGATTGCCGTAAACCTCGAGTCCGCCGCAGCCCTCGTCCGGATAGATTCCGCAAGCACCCTTGTGGAGCAGGTACTTGCCGTCAAACTGGCGCTGGAAGCCGATCGAGTCGGAGAACCAGTTGTAGCAGACCTTGGTGCCGACGCCGACCGTCCAACCTCCGCCGTAGATCGCGCCCGTGTCGTCATTCGTGAGATTGACGTGTCTGACGCGATTGTAGGAAATCTCGCAGAAGCGTCCGTATCCGAAGAGTCCGCACCGCGGCATATCGTGAACAAGATTGTGGCTCACCCTGACACCCTGTCCGTAAATGATGATGCCGATGCCATGAGAGTTGATCATTCCGCAATGGTGGACGTAATTATTCTCGATCGCGACATCCATGCGGTCATCAACCTTCCGGCAGCCGTCGTTATGTACAGACACTCCATGAGATCCGATGTTGAATATGTCGCAATCGGCAATGCGGATCTGCCGTCCGCGAACGCTCACACCCGATCCGTCATGAAAGCCGATGTCGTGTATTGAGCAGCCCAGCACTTCGATTTGCTGCGCATTTTTCACGTCCACGCCCTGACTGCCGCCGGTAAGCTCGAGGCCGATCACCTTGCAGTTGCCGCCGGACACCTCAAGCATTGGACCGCCCTTGGCGATGGTGACGACTGCGGAGGAAGGATCCGATCCGTCCGGCGTACGGAAATAGACCTTCTTCGCCCGCGGATCGCAATACCACTCGCCGGGGGCATCCAGTTCCTCTGCGATATTCTCGGCATACCAGCGATCCCACGGAAAGAGTCGGTCGACAATTTCCTTGTGCGCGGTCTTGAGGCGCACGACTTCATTGGATACGCTCATGATGTCGTAAGTCCGATTCCACCAGTTGTGCCGCGGCCAGAGAATCATCCAGCCGTCCTCCGGATGCGTCCAGCGCCGCTCCTCGCCTGGACGAAAGGAGAACTCGTCCTGATGGTATCCGGTCGGCGCAAAACGCGGCGGAGTCCACATCGGCTTGCCGTCGTTCTTCGCAAAGGCAAAGCCGCTCGTGAATGGACGCGCCGGATCGACATTCGGCCAGCGGGCTGGCTGCATGCGCCGTCCGTTGAAGAAGAGCAGCCGAGGACGGCCTTTCGAATCCGACGCGGCAAAATCGGCGCACCAGACATTGTCGCAGCCGTTGAAGGTCGTTTGCTTCCATCCCTTAACCGGCACGCCGCCGAGAAGACGCGGCCTGCACTTGAAATCCGCCGCGCGCAAGACGAGCGCGGCAAAATTCGTCGCCGCGAGGTCTTTCGTGATCTTGAGCGGCTTCGCAGGCGCGTAGTCGCCGGAATCGATCACCACCTCAATTGGACGACTCACGTCGCGATGACGCTGCTCTCTCACCTTGTCGAGCGCCGCCTCGATAGTCTTGATCGCCTTGTCCGTCCCGACCTCGATCACCATAGGTCCATCCAGGCGCGGGTCCTTATGCAGGTGATCCATCTCCAATGAACGGATGACTCGCTCCGCGCGCGCCGGAATCGCATTCGTGGTGCGCGGCCAGATGCCGACAAAACCCATGTCATGGAAATGATACTTCTCTCCGTCCTGATTGTGGAACGCTACATAATCGCGGAACTTCGGCACACCGCGGCGCATACGTTCCTTAAGCGCGGCAAGATGCTGCGCATAGACAGCGCGCGGATTGCATCCGCGCTCCTTGCAGATGCCCGCGGCAATGCCAACCACCTCGCCGAGCATCCCGAGCGTGCGCTGCACCCGCACCGCGGCAAAGGCACCGTGCGAGACGGAGATGTCGCGGCCGGCGAGAAAGAGATTTGCGCAATCCTTCGCATAAAGGCAGCGATAGGGAACTGCGACGGGATCGCCAAAGCCGCGATGATAGGCGCAGGAGAGAAACGGTTCCTTGAAATCCTTCACGTTGTCCGGATCGGGAAAATGGAAGTCGACATCCCAAGTGACCGCGGCAGTTCCATCCTCGAACTTGACCTGATTCTCAAGATCGTTCTCCGTCATCACATAATCGCCGATCACGCGATGGCTCTCGCGCTTGCCGCCGATGGGGGACATCCAATTGAGGTATCGCCGAGCGAACTCGGCCTTGCGCTTGCCGTGATTCTTGATGTAGCTCCAATTGGAGAAGATCGCCAGCAGTCCGTAATCACGAATGAGCTCGGTTTCATCGGCCATGTCGCGATACTGTCCCGCCTCCTGCCACCAACTTCCGCCGCGGACATAATAACATTTCGATTCGTCAAAATCGAGTCCCCAGTCGATGTCGGGAAACGGACGGGGAGCGGACGCAACCTCGGTCGTCCACTGAATGGTCTGGCCCATCACCTGTCGGTCGGCTTTCTTGGGGGCGCACTTCTCGCCCCAGCGACCGCGCTCCTCACGTCCGTACATCGTCCGACAGCCGGCAAGCCGCGCGATGGTGCCGTCACCGGTCGCATCCACGAAGAGCTTGGCGCGGTACCTCGTCCGCCGTCCGCTACGCATGTCGCGGGCGATCACCGCGGCGATTTCGCCGGCAGGTCCTAACTCAACCGCGCAGACGAACTGATTGAACTTAAGCGATGCCTTGTAATCTTCGCGTTGGAACGCCATCTCCTTGCGTCCATCCTCGTAGAACTTTGCCGCGAGCACGCCGTAATCGCCGCGCACGGGCAGAATCTCCTCGAGAACGTTACCGAGCGCGGGATAGGGTCCAGTGTGCATGAAGCCACCGGCGGACACTCTCACTTCGGACGAATTGCAGCCGCCCAGCATCGAACGGTCCTGCAAGAGCAGCACATCGAGTCCGTACCTGGACGCGGAAAGCGCAGCGCAGATTCCGGCCACGCCGCCACCGCAGACGATGAGGTCGCGGACGACGGGAGCATCAGCGATTGGAGATTCGGCGGGACGATCTGAATACGTCCACTTGCCGTCCTTGAGCGGCACGAGCGCCACCTGATCGCAGCGTCCGTTGAAGCCGGTGAGATCGTGAAGCGAAATTTTTGCCGCGCCCTTCTCGAGCTTCACCTTGCCTGCAAGCTGCCATGCCCAGTCCTTGCCGTTGGTGCCGAGAACTCCGTTGCCGCCGGCAAAGGGCTCGACCTTCTTGCCATTGACGAGCAGCTCGAAGCGTCCCGGATGCTTCCCGGGTCGCCATTCCTCAACCCAGTTACGCGTCCGCGCCCAGACCTCGTATTCGCCCGCCTGAGCGATGGAAATCGTCTTTTCCGCGTCCGCCACCGGCACGCCCATGCCGTGTGCCATCAGATAGGCCGAACCCATCTGCCGGACGCTTTGCGTTTCCACGACCCAGCCGCCGAGGCGGTCAAAGCTTTCGGCTTCTACGAATATGCCGGCGACAGCAAGAATTACACTCAGCATAGGCAGCTATCATTCAATTAGCGTTAATAAGACGAGAGGGTGTCCGCAAGCTCGATCAGCGAGGAGGCGGTGGCGAGCATGCAGTTCATCCAGTCATTGCCGCCAGATTTGTGGACGAGCTTGCCGTCCCAATTCATCCACCAGGTCGGAATCGAACCGTCCTTGCGCTGGGCCTTGAGAACGGACGCCGCCAGCACCTGTGCCTTCTCGAGATCTACCGCCTTGTGCTCAGCCCGATAGAGCGCGAGATAGGTGATCATCAGCTTGCGCGCCGAAGCATCGATCGGCCAGTAGCATTCGTATTGTTCAAGCGCACACGGGGTCAGCCATTTGCCATAGGACTTGCTCGGCTGCCAGCTGGCGATGGGACGCACCTTTCCGCCGTTGCACGGCTTCTCCCAGCAAACGAACTGATCCTCGGCGTAGCGCAGGAGCTCACGCATCTGCGCGATGCGCTTCGGGTCGCCGGGGAAGCGCTTGCCGAGATAGATCGCCGTACTGCACGCATCGTGCTTGGTGAGATTCTGGTAAGGCGCGGTCGGTGCGACGTCCTCGAACTGTCCCTCCCAGTTCCAGTTCTGAAGCCGCGTGCGGTCCACATAGGCGAAGGCCCTGTCCGCCGAATCGCGGAACTCCTTGCGTCCCGTCGCCTCGTAAAGCGTCTCCATCGTCGGAATGAGATTGCCGATCGGCAGGAGACGATTCGGATTGCAGGGCTTGCCGTCCTTGAGGAAGACCTTGAGGTACCAGGTGCCGTCCTCTCCCTGAAGGCGCAGGAAGGTCTCGCCCATCTTGGTCGCCAGATCGAGATATCTGCGCTTGCCGGTCGCCTTCGCGAGCTTGACGAAAGCGCCCATCACGTAAGCCGGATAAATGAGCATGGTGCGGTCGGCATTGCGCGTACCGACATCGCTTTCGCCAGCACCGGCATAGGTCGGCGCGAGATACTCGAGAGGAGTTCCGGCAGGCTGACTGAGCGAGATGAGATATTCCGCGGCAAGTTCGGCAACGTGCAACGCCTCATCGCGTTTCGCCGGCTCGATCTTCGCATAGCCAATCATCGCATTGATGAGCGCGGATCCGTTCTTCGAAGCGTAGGAGTTGATCGGATCGCGCATGTCGAACTTGCCGGTCTCGAGCAGATACCGCGTGGCCGGCTTGTTGAAGGCATACTCGTAGGTCGCCTTCGCGGCCTGACGGAGATCGCGGTCGGGAAGCGGATATTTTCCGGACTCGAAACCGGCCGCCTTCCAGAACTTGCGCTCGCCCGCCTTACCGATCGCCTTGCCCTTCTGATCGATGCCCTCGCAGACGACGGAGATGTCCGCCACCGGCAGCTTAGACCAGACCGGCGTGAGCGGAGCGGTGGGCTTGTCCGCGGCAAAGACGTGGCTCAAACCATTCGAGACGGCGACCGTGAAGCGATACTTGACCGCACCCTGCACGTTGGTGAAAGCGAACGAGGGACAATACATGAACCAGTTGGCGCGGCGGTTCCAGAACTCGCTGCCATCGTCCTTGCCCGGATGCACCACGTGGTCGTATTCATCCGTATCGACAAAGCGAATCCAGTCGATGTCCACCACGGCGGACCTCAACTCGGTCGCCTGGAGCCAAAGCTCGTCCACCTCTCCTTCCCAGAGAAGATTCCCCTTCATCGAAAGCGTGTATTCATGCCACTTGCCGTCCATCGTGACCTCGCCCTTGACGAGTCCCTGCGAATAATCGACTACGCGGTCCGGACCTACGAGCGGACGCGATTTCGTGCCCCAATAGAGGCGCATGGTTGAGACGGACGATTTCGGCGCCGCTTCGCCGCGGTTGGGGGTAATGCGCATTCTGAGGCGCATCGCGGAATAGTCGGCGGTGGAGAAAGGCACGCACCGCGTACGGATGTTGTGCTGCCAGCAGTTCATGCCCTCGCAGACACCGACGATGCCGCCGCCGGTACGGAACGAAATGTAGCCGCGTTCGTCCCAATCGACCTTGGCGGTGCCGAAGGGATTGCGATACCAGCCCTCCTGCGATCTGTTGAAACTCCACCCCGGTTTCGGAGCGCGGTACATCGGCGGAAACTCGAGCTTAGGACGTCCCACATCGCCCGGCTTGAGGTTCTTCGGCCAGCCGGCGGACGGCTTCTCGCAGAAGGTATCGCGGATGACGTCGTAATAGGCGAAGCCGTACTCTTCGGCGGGATCGATGAGCGAGCCCTCCTGCCACTCGCTCGTGGGCGCGACGATGAGGCGGCGGATGCCCTTGCGATCGCAAAGGGAGCGAATCCTCTCGCAGCAGTTGCGGAACTTCTCCGGCGTGCGGTTGACGATGCGGATCGCGTGCTGGAAGCGCCGCGGCGTATCATCGTATCCCGTCGGCAGACTCGGCCAGATCGGAATGTCCTTCGTGAGGTCCGCATCCTCCGCCAGCTTCTCGGCTGCCGCGCACATCACGCTGAAATCGCACCTGAGATCGTTGTCACGCGGCGAACACGCCTCGGGCGCAATGTGCGCGGGCCAGATGCCGAAGTGATAGGGCATCTGCGCGGCAAAACCGGCGGTACGCAGCCAGCCGATATGATGCGGATGCGACTTCACCTGTTTCTCGTCGTACATCCAGTTCATGTAGATCCAATGGACTCCGGGAAGTCCCGCCTCTTTCGCCATCCGCTCGGTGATGGACATCGCGCGCTTGAGTCCTTCGCCGGGTCTCAATTTCTCGCCCTTCTTCGCGGCCTCGGCGATGATGTCGCGGTCGAGATTCCAGGCCGTGCAGTAGACGACCACGGGCTTGCCGTTGATTCGGTAGTACTCGGGCGTCTTGAAGTAGTTGTCGATCCAGAATCTCGAGACCGCGATCTGGTCGGCAATCGAATGCGCGCCTTCCTGATTGTGGTTGGCGTACATCACGTACCACTTGAGAAAGCGGTGATGCTGTGCGCGGTAGAACGCCTGCACCCAGTGATCGAGACGCTGCACGCCCTGGTTCCAGTACCAGCAACAGCAGTAGGCGCTGATGCCGTGCTCGACCGCCCACTTGACCTGCCAGTCGAGGTTTTCGGGATCGGTCTCGTCGAACCAGCCGAGCAGCGGTTTGCGCTCGGGATTGGTCTTCGCGACCATGTCCCACTCCGCCATGTGCTCGGTGCCGGGATAGTAATGGGCGGATATCTCGTATTTGGTTTCGACCGGCTTCGGTTCGGGCACTGGAGTCGGGGTGAGGAAGTAGGCGATCTCGCGCTCGAGACGGGGAATGAGCCGATGCGGCTTCGAGCCGGGAATCCAGATGCAGTGTCCGGTGAGACCTTCCTGAAGATACCGCGGATACTCAAATAGTCCGATCTCGTTACCCGCACTGCGATACGCGGCAAGGAAATTCTTGGCGGACGCGATCGGCACCACGCGATCCTCGGTCGCATGCGTCAGGAGGATCTTCGGACCGTTCGGACGGATGAGTTTCATCACGCTCATCGAGTCGAGCATCTCGCGCGTCACTTCCCGCTCGCCGAAAAGCGTGCGGAATCGTTCGGGATGGGCCTTGAAATCCGGTTCGGGATCCGCAATGCCAGATATCGAGACGATTTTATCGCACTTCTCGCCGAGCTTGAGTCCCGTCCAAAGCGCAAGGTGTCCCCCCGCACTGCCGCCGATCACCATGATCTTCTTGGGTTTAAGTCCGGTCTTCGCGGCAAACTCGTCGCTGAACATGAACTCGCCCGCCTTCACGCAGTCCTCACCGCACGCAGGCCACGGATTCGCCTTGCCGGCGAGGCGATAGTTGATGTTGAAGACGGCCCATCCGAGATCGTCCGCCAGGAAGCGTCCGATTCCGACGACGTCCTTCTTGTCCATCGCGCTCCATCCGCCGCCGTGAATCAGCAGCGCGACCGGAGTATCGGCACCGACCTTCTTCGGCAGCAGCACATCGCCGAAGGAGCCGACATTCTCAAGATCAGCACCAAAGGAACAGGGGAATATGAACGCCGCGGCCGCGGCAACGGCAAGTGATTTCAATTTCATCTCAGTATTATAATAAACTTCTCCGCCGAGAGTCAATGGCGACAAAAAACGCGCCGGCGGAAATGCCGACGCGCTTTTAACGGAACTTGGTCCGTCAGCGAATGTCGCCTTACGCGAAGAAGCGCTTGTAGAGTCCGGCGAAACCGGCTCCGTGACGGGCCTCGTCCTTCGCCATCTCATGAACCGTGTCATGAATGGCGTCGTAGCCGAGTTCCTTCGCGCGCTTGGCGATGACGAGCTTGGCGGCGCAGGCGCCGGCTTCGGCATCGGCACGCATCTTGACGTTCTTCTTGGTGGAGTCGGTCACGACTTCACCGAGGAGTTCGGCGAACTTCGAGGCGTGCTCGGCCTCTTCCCACGCATAGCGCTTGAACGCCTCGGCGATTTCGGGATATCCCTCGCGCTCGGCCTGACGGGCCATCGCGAGATACATGCCGACTTCGCAGCACTCGC
>DCIL01000101.1:9658-10418 GCA_002315875.1 Verrucomicrobia bacterium UBA1727
CGTTGAAGTGGTCCTTGAGGCCCTGAGTGACTTCCGCGTCATCGACCTTGCCGTCGCCGACGTGATGCTCGCAGGCATAGCCCGCACCGGCCTCTTCGACCTTGAACTTCGCGCCCGGAACGCCGCACTGCGGGCACTTCTCAGGAGCCGAATCACCTTCATGAACATACCCGCAGACCGGGCAAACCCATCTCTTCATTTTAGTATTTCCTTTTTTACAAGTGTTCTTCTTTGCCGTGAACAATGCGTATTATACCACAATGTGTCCGTCCGAGAACGTGACGTGAATGACGGACCCGGGCAGGTAGACGCCTTCGACGATCTTCTTGGCGATCGGATTCTCGAGATAGCGTTGGATCGCGCGCTTCACGGGACGCGCCCCGTAGACCGGATCGTATCCGAGCCGCGCGAGTTCCTTGAACGCCGCCTCGTCGAGTTCGAGCGTGAACTCCTGATCGGCAAGCCGCTTCTTGAGATCTTCGACCTGCAATCGCACGATGGACGAGATCTGCTCCTCGTTGAGCGAAGAGAACTCCAGCGTCTCATCGAGGCGGTTGAGGAATTCGGGACGAAAGATGTCCTTCAATGCCTCCTTCGGTGCGTTCGAGGTCATGATGATCACCGTGTTGCGGAACGATACCGTGCGCCCATGGCTGTCGGTCAGCCGTCCGTCATCCAAGACCTGCAGCAGCAAGTTGAAGACATCGGGATGCGCCTTCTCGATTTCGTCCAGAAGAACGACCGAGAACTGCTTGCGCCG
>DCIL01000101.1:10540-11231 GCA_002315875.1 Verrucomicrobia bacterium UBA1727
AGCCGCACCATCGCGTTCTCGTCATCGAAAAGCTCATGCGCCAGCGCCTTCGCGAGCTCCGTCTTGCCGACACCGGTCGGACCGAGGAAGAGGAACGCACCGACGGGACGATTCCGGTTCTTGATGCCGGCGCGCGACCTCAGCACCGCATCCGACACCGCCTGCACCGCGGCATCCTGTCCGATCACGCGACGGTGCAGAGTGTCCGCCAGCCGCACGAGCTTCTCGCGCTCGCCTTCGACGAGGCGCGTCACGGGAATGCCGCTCCAGCGCGAAACCACCTCCGCGATTTCGTCCGCGTCGACGACTTCCTTCAGAAGTGCCGCGTTCGTATTGTGCTTGAGATCGTCCTCATGCACCTTGAGCTTCTTTTCGAGTTCGGGAATGACTCCGTACTTGAGCTCGGACGCCCGGTTGTAGTCGCCCGCCTGTTCGGCCTGTTCGGCCTTAAGGCGCGTTTCCTCGAGACGGGTGCGCACGCGGCGGACGTCTTCGAGCGCGGCCTTCTCGCTCTGCCACTGCTCCGTCATCGCCTCGCACTTGGCCTTGAGCGCCTTGAGTTCCGTCTGCAGTTCCTCGAGCCGCTTCTTCGAATTGTCATCCTTCTCCTTCTTGAGCGCGATCTCCTCGATCTCAAGCCGACGGAGGTGGCGCTGGATCTCATCGAGTTCCTGCGGACACGAGTCCATCT
>DCIL01000101.1:11256-13342 GCA_002315875.1 Verrucomicrobia bacterium UBA1727
CGGTGCGGATGCGCGCGCACGCCTCATCCAGAAGGTCGATCGCCTTGTCGGGCAGGAAACGGTCCTGAATATAGCGGGACGACAGCGCCACCGCATTCACGAGCGCCTCATCGCGGATGTGGACGTTGTGGTACTTCTCGAAGCGTTCCTTGATGCCGCGGAGGATCGAGATCGCATCCTCTTCGCTCGGCGCCTCGACCATCACCGGCTGGAAGCGTCGCTCGAGCGCGGCATCCTTCTCCATGTACTTGCGGTATTCGTCAAGCGTGGTCGCGCCGACGCAGTGCAGTTCGCCGCGCGCGAGCATGGGCTTGAGCATGTTGCCGGCGTCCGAAGATCCCTCGGTCTTGCCGGCACCGACGATGGTGTGTATCTCGTCGATGAAGAGAATGATCTTGCCTTCGGATTCCTTGATCTTCTTCAGCACCGCCTTGAGCCGCTCCTCAAACTGTCCCCGATAGCTCGCGCCCGCCATGAGCGCGGTCATGTCGAGCGAGAAGACCATGCGGTCGCGCAGGCCCTCGGGCACGTCGCCGCGGACGATTCGCTGCGCAAGGCCCTCGACGATGGCGGTCTTGCCGACACCCGGCTCGCCGATAAGGACGGGATTGTTCTTCGTCTTGCGGGAAAGAATTCGCACCACGTCCCGAATCTCGGTGTCGCGACCGATCACGGGATCGAGCTTGCCGTTCCTGGCAAGCTCCGTAAGGTCACTGCCGTATTTCTCAAGGCAGTTTTCGTTGTCATCCGGCGGCGTATAACTTGCATTCATTTTTTCATCCTCCTTTGAACCGAAAACCTAATGCAAAGAAAATGCCACGCCAGGACGTCCGCTTGAGGTCGGGACATTCTGGCGCGGCAGTTGGGACAATCCGCCCCGAGGGAGTGGACGGTTATTCCGCGATTTCTCCGGCCTTGAGCCGCCTGAAGTAGTCCTTCGTCTCGTAAGTCACGACACCGGCGAGGGCGATCAGCGCGATCATGTTCGGCACCGCCATGAGTCCGTTGACTATATCCGCAATTCCCCAGACGCAGGAGATCGTCATGTACGGTCCGATGAAGACGGCTACGATATAGAGCCAGCGGTAAGCGATCACCGGGCCCATCTTGCCCTTGGTCAGATACTCAAGGCAGCGCTCCGAGTAGTAGTCCCACCCGAGGATCGTGGTGAAGCCGAAGAGGACGAGGCAGATCATCACCAGCGCATCGGTTACGATCGCCGGCAAGAACGGAATGCCGACCGCGAAGGCCTTCATCGTCGCCGCGGCACCGGAGGCAGCGTTGGCACTGTAGAGCTCGGAAACTCCCTTGAAGGACTCGGCCGAGATCGGCTGATTGGTCATCGTGAGGGCGATGCCGGTCATCGAGCAGACGATGATCGTGTCAAGGAAGGTTCCGGTCATCGAGACGAGGCCCTGACGGACTGGTTCCTTCGTCTGCGCTGCGGCCGCGGCGATCGGGGCGGACCCGAGACCGGCCTCGTTCGAGAAGATGCCGCGCGCGATGCCCTTCTGCATCGCCGCGATGATCGCACCGACAACGCCACCCGCGGCGGCCTGCCATCCGAAAGCGCTCTTGACGATCGTGGCGATCGCCTTCGGCACCGCGTCGAGATTGTAGCCGATGAGGACGAGCGAGAACGCGACGTAGAGAATGACCATCAGCGGAATCACCTTCTCGGAAACCGCCGCGATGCGCTTCAGGCCGCCGATGACGACCATGCCGACGAGAATCGCCAGCACGATCGAACCGAAGATCGTCGCGCAGGAATAGGAGTTGCCGAGGATCGTGAAGTTATGGACGTTCGCCGTGTCGATATAGCTCTTGAAGAAGGTATTGAACGAGCCGCAGATCGAATTGACCTGCGTGAACGTGCCGATGCCGAGCAGACCGACGAGCACGCCGAAGAAGGCGAAGAGACACGCCAACCACTTCCACTTCGGACCCATTCCCTTCTCGATGTAGTAGAACGGACCGCCCAGCACATGCCCCGTCTTCTCGTCATGCTCGCGATACTTGACGGCGAGGAGTCCCTCGGAATACTTGGTCGCCATGCCGAAAAGCGCCGCGAGCCACATCCAGAAGA
>DCIL01000101.1:13439-15063 GCA_002315875.1 Verrucomicrobia bacterium UBA1727
GTCGCCGAAAGCGCCGTGCAAAGCGCACCGAAGCTCGTCACCTCGCCCTTCGCACCCTCGTTCGTCTTCTCGTTCTTGAACATGTACTTGAGCGCGAGCGGAAGACGGATGAACTGCATACCGCCGAGGCGAATGGTGAGATATATGCCTCCGAAGAGAATCAGTATGATCAGCAATGGAACCGGGAACCCTGCAATTTCAAAGGAAGTTCCCCACACCTTGTCATCTACCATGTCCACGTACTTCGTGAACGTATCGAGCCAATTCGCGCTCTGCATCTTGTATCTTAACCTTTCCGTCCTTTTGCCTGAGAGATCGGACGCGACCCTTTCGCATCTTTACACCTTCGGCACTCTGCGGAATTGCAGAGCTTCTCCGGACACCGTCATTACAAACGGTTAGCGCGTATTATACCAAAAGCGCCCTCATTCACTCAAATCACACTTATTCTTCACCTGAGCATCGCCTCTTCTCTTCTCGGGGACAGCCCCCAAATTAACTTCAATTTTCATAGCCATAACTCTATATTACATAATTTATCAATCAATTGACATCAAGCAACGTCGGCAGCAATCTTCCAGCCGAGCACCGATGAGCCCGCCTCCGCCGGCAAGCCCGCGATGCCATGCGCTGCTACCTTCTTCGCATGGAAGCAATTCCCTAGCGCGAACACCATCCCCATCACGAACTCCACGCTTCCATACACCCTCCCTGCCCCAATCTGCCCCCTCCTCATCATACACCATTCTTCGGGGACAGACCCCAACTTATCTTTAATTTCAGAATCAGTTTCGCTCCAATTCCACGCATAATCCTTAGCCTGGGTAACGATTCCGGCGCGGACGGGGTTGTAGAGGACATACTTAATACAGGTGGCGAGATACCGACCGTCCTCGATCAAAGTCGACTTGAATCGCCCATCCCAGATGCTACCGGTATAATCATGATCACGACGATACCAACGATTGAAAAGCTCTTTGAACTCCTTTATGAACGCGCTGATGTCGGTCATCCGACGTCGTAGACGGTCGGCCTCCTCCTCGAACTGCCCTTCCATGCCAGCGGCGTGCAGATCCTTCCAATGTCCGGCAAGCTCATCGGCGGCACCATCGCCTTTCAGGGCGGCTACACGACGAAGCAACTCGTCCTCGGGAATAGGAGCATCGGCGCGGGTCACGCGGACGACGACATGGAAGTGATTTCCCATCACCGCGTAGGCACGAATGCGCACGCCACAGAATGCTGCCGCGCGTTTTAAGGCATCGGCAAGTTGCGTCTTGACCTCTCCCTTCTCGAACAGGAACCGCTTGTCGTTGGTCCTTGACATAAGATGATAGTCCGCAACGCCTGTTGCCGACAGTTTCACTCTTGCTGTTCTTGCCATGATTGATTCCTCCTGGTTTTTAGTTGTTGAAAACTTGCGCTGTCAATTATACCGAACGAGCGTATTATCGCATATGTTGGGGAAATAGTCAATAGCACAAATAATAATTGCAATTCATTTGGGGCCTGTCCCCGAAAAAATGATTTGGAAGAGTCGAGAAGTAGACGGTGCGGAATTAGGGGGTGGTTAGGGGTGGGGTTGTACTGCGGTTAGCGTTCTGATATAACCCGAGTTTGCCAC